>CAIQJW010000073.1 GCA_903872255.1 uncultured delta proteobacterium
GTTACGCTCAAAAAGGAAGTGAAGCAGTACTAATATGGATAGTATATTCGTCAAAGGTGCTAAAGAGCACAACCTCAAAAATATTGATGTAACGATCCCTCGCAACAAGATGGTGATCATCACCGGGCCGAGCGGTTCGGGTAAATCAACCCTCGCATTTGACACGATCTACGCGGAGGGCCAGAGACGATACGTCGAATCGCTTTCTTCATACGCCAGGCAATTTCTCGAGCTTATGGAGAAACCCGATGTGGAGTATATCGAAGGACTGTCTCCCGCGATAAGCATCGAACAGAAGAGCATAAGCAAGAACCCTCGCAGCACGGTCGGCACGGTGACGGAGATCTATGATTACCTTCGCCTGCTGTTCGCCCGTATAGGCCATGTATTTTGCTATAGCTGCGGCAAGGAGATAACAAGCCAGCACGCCCCCCAGATCGTGGATGCCATCGCGGCGGCGGGCAAAGGCGAAAGCCTTACCATCCTCGCGCCTATCGTGCGCGGCAGGAAGGGGGAATACCGCAAGGAGCTGGATGAACTGCGTCAGCATGGATTTACCAAGGTCAAAATAGACGGGAAGGTCATCGACCTTGCCGAGGACATCGAACTAGACAAGAACAAGAAACACGAGATCGACGTGGTCGTGGACCGGATCACGATCAGGGACGGGATCGAACGCAGGCTTTTCGAAGCCGTTGAACTGGCGCTTGCCAGGGCGGGGGGCCTCGTAAAGGTCGAAAGCGGGAAGGAGACGCGGCTTTTTAGCGAGAAGTTTGCCTGCCCCGACTGCGGTATCAGTTATCCCGAGATAGCTCCGCGAATGTTCTCATTCAATAACCCGTACGGGGCATGCCAGGCGTGTGCCGGACTTGGCGTGAAGGAATATTTCGACCCGGCGCTTATCGTCCCGAATCACGATCTTTCCCTTCGGGATGGCGCCGTCATCCCGTGGGCCGAGAAAAATCCCGTTCTTTTTCTGCCCTTCCTGGAGGCCCTGGTAAAGCATTACAAGATCGATATCAGAAGACCTTTCCGGCAGCTCCCGAAGAGTGTCCAGGATGCAATTCTGCACGGGTCAAAAGGCGAGAACATTGAGTTCTTTGTCGATTTTCACGGGCGGCGCACATTTAGCCAGAAACCTTTCGAAGGCGTTATCGGGGAATTGCGCAGGGATTGGGAGGATACCGATTCCTATGGGCGTGAAAAGCTTGAACGGTTCATCAATCTCATTCCCTGCCCGGAATGCGATGGTGCCCGGCTCAGGAAGGAGATGCTCTGGGTTAAGATCGACGGGCTCAATATATCTGAAATATCACGGAAGACGATGGAGCAATGCGCCGTATTTTTCGGAAAGATCCAGATCTCCGAGAAAGAACGGGAGATTGCCCGGGCGATCCTGAAAGAGATCACGTCGCGCCTTAAGTTCCTGCTCGATGTCGGTCTCGATTATATAAGCCTCAGCAGAAATTCAGCCACACTTTCATCAGGCGAGTCGCAGCGCATCCGGTTAGCCACGCAGATAGGCTCCGGCCTGACAGGGGTCCTTTATGTCCTCGATGAGCCGAGCATAGGGCTCCATCAGAGAGATAACGACCGGCTTCTCAAGACGTTAAGACATCTTCGCGATCTCGATAATACCGTTATTGTCGTGGAGCACGATTATGATGCCATTGTTTCATCCGATTACGTGGTTGACCTCGGGCCGGGCGCAGGAGAGAATGGCGGAAATATAGTTTTTCAGGGAACTCCCGCCGAGCTCAAAGCCCATCCCGATTCGGTGACGGGCCTTTATATATCCGGCAGAATGTCCATAGAGCGCCGTGCCGAAAAAAGGGAGCCGAACGGTTATCTCACGATAAAAGGCGCCAGGGCAAACAATCTCAAAGACATCGACGTGACCATCCCGCTTGGCGTGTTTACGGCTGTGACCGGCGTTTCCGGTTCGGGGAAAAGCACCCTCGTTGTCGACACGCTGTATCCCGCCTTGAAACAGAAGTTGTACAGATCGAAGGAACGGGCCGGGGAATCCGACGGCATCCATGGATTTGAGGCAATAGACAGGGTTATTGATATAGACCAGTCCCCGATCGGAAGAACGCCGCGCTCGAACCCGGCCACGTATACGGGGTTATTCACCCATATCCGTGAGCTCTTCACACGTCTGCCGGAATCAAGAATGAGGGGTTATCGGGAGGGACGATTCAGTTTTAACGTAAAAGGCGGCAGATGCGAGACGTGCACCGGCGAGGGATTTATGAAGATCGAGATGCAATTCCTGCCGGACGTTTATATCGTTTGCGAGGCATGCAAGGGAAAACGGTATAACCGGGACACGCTTGAGATATTATATCGGGGAAAAAGCATTGCGGATATCCTCGAGATGACTGTCACCCAGGCCATGGAGTTCTTTGAAGCCCACCCCCATATTCGAATCAAGCTGAAGGTCCTCTTCGAGGTCGGCCTCGGGTATATCCGGCTTGGCCAGGCAGCGACCACGCTCTCCGGCGGCGAGGCGCAGCGGATCAAACTATCGCGCGAGTTGTCAAAAAGGGATACGGGAAAGACCTTTTATATCCTTGATGAACCGACGACCGGCCTGCATTTTGTCGATATCGAAAAACTCCTTCATGTCCTCAATGAACTTGTCGACCGCGGCAATTCCGTAATAGTCATCGAGCATAATCTAGACGTGGTAAAAAGCGCGGACTATATAATCGACCTTGGTCCCGAAGGAGGCGACCGCGGCGGGACCATCATTGCCCAAGGAAGCCCCGAAGCGATAATGTCGGCGGAAAACAGCTACACCGGCGTCTTCCTGAAAAAATACCTGAAAGAGAACACACCCGAACCGGCAGCCAATCTCCCCCCAACACCCCGCGCCCGCCGGGCAAGGAAATGAGAAGAAACGACCATCATCCGTCATCACCCTACCCGCCGTCATCCCGGTTTACCGGGATCCAGCGTCTTTGTCTTTTTTTGTAATGAATAACTCAGAGAATACCCGAATAAAGATCATTCCAGTACGGGTTAAATGCCTCGATCATATCTATTTTTATTTGCCGCCTTAATTCTTTAATTTCCTTTTCCCTGGTTATTGCCGATTCCATGGTCTCGTGGACTTCGTACCAAACTAGAATATGGACTTTGTATTTTTGGGTAAATCCCTGGACCTGGTTATTCTTATGTTGCCATATGCGTTTTATTAGGTCAGATGTCACACCGGTATATAGGGTTCCATTTCTTTTACTGGCGAGGATATATACGCAGGGTTGTTTGTTCATTTAGGGCTTCAGGGAATTATAACTGATTAATAATAAAAAGAAAAGACACTGGATCCCGGTAAACCGGGATGACGGCTAGGGGGGGTGGCGACATTACCCCTTCGCCGGGATGACGGCGGGGAGGGGACTCCCGGTGGATAGGAGATTGACCGGCTAGGGGGGGGGTGGCGACACGGTCCTTTCGCCGGGATGACAGAGGGGTGGGTATTCGCCGGTCAGGGGGATGCCGCCTGGATGACGGATAGAGAGACTGCTTCTGACATTAAACCGGTCTGTCAATACTGGGTCAGGAATTGCGTTGTAGTGTCCTCAAGGCCCGCGATGATGGGGTGGCGATGGTTAAAACTTAACACCGGCTATAAAACGTGCGATAATACATATATGGTTCGTTCACGAATTTCACCTGTTGTCCTTGCCCTTGCGATTGTTTCTATTTTCTGCATTCTTTCTGCCGTTAATGCCTATGCAAAGGGTATGTGGTCCAAAGTGGCCAGCTCCGGTCAGGGTGATGCCTGGTATATTGACCAGACGCTCGGATACGAGAATAAACACGGTAAGGTTATGACATCGCGTGGGTATGTGAAATGTATTCCAGGGGAAGACAGCTCGCTTGGCGAAGAGATCCGGGAATCGCTGGACCTAAGCGGGATTGTATCTGCCAATTTCGCCTACTTTGTCGGTGCTATTGCGATAGATTGCGGTTCGAGGCTGTTTCATTTTTCAGAAATTACGTTCTATGATGCGGAAGATAGTGTCATTTATCGCGTAAACTATGACGAACGGCAGAATTATTCATCCGCCTCGGATCATCCTTCGGAAAATATTTCACATTATTTATGTATTGATAAATCAAGTTTTTTTGACACCCTCAAGAAACAGGAGCCTTTTCTTTATTTTTTCCCCAAGTGAGAACCCCCCGAGCGAACCATCATGTCTGATGACCCGGTGGCAGGGGATTATTATGGGGACCGGATTGCGTTTCAGTGCCTGCCCGATGGCCCGTGAGCCTTTCGGACACCCGGCCAGGACTCCTATCTCTGAGTAGCTCCGTGTTTCTCCGTACGGTATCCTTCGAAGCTCTTCAAGGACTTTTTGTGTAAACTCGGGAAGGTCCGATATGTCGACCTCGATGTCGAAATCGACGGGCTGTCCTTTCAGATAGCGGTGCAGCAGGGTGCGGAGCGTCTTGAAAGACTGGTCCGATTCCACTGCCGTCGGAAAACGTTTCACTATTTCCCTGTGTTCCTGGTACACATCGTTTTCCGAGAGACAGAGGCTGATAATGCAACCATCCCTTTTGACAACAGATATCATACCGAACCATGATTCAAAGATCGCAAATTCTATAACGGGCAAGTTTGGTCCCTGAAAAATATCTCTTTAACCCCCCTCTGTCTGGACAAAGGCGGCGTTGGTGTAGAAATATTCCATTTTTTCCTTATGCTTAAGTTCTTCTTCGGCCATTTTCAGAAGAATATTTTTTGCCTCTCCATCCGGATGGACCGCTGCGAGAGACAGATAAAATTCATGAGCGTTTTTTTCACGATGGGCCGCTATGAGATATACATCTTTCTGCTCCATACCCGGTTTGGGTTCGGGCGCCTCAAGATGTTCCGCTATTTTGTAATCAACCACGGTTCCGGGTTTAAAGGCGGCCCCGCCGGCGCCCGTATCACGGTAACCGACCAGGAACTCCTTATGCTTTTTCTCTTCCCCTGCAATATATTCAAGGGCATCCCTGGCCTGCTTGTCAGCGGCTGCTTTGGTCAGGTCCATATAGAAGTCGAAAGCCTCTTGTTCTTTCGTTATGGCAAGGTCAATGATGGACCCCAAATCTGTTGTTCCCATAGCTCCCTCCTTTTTTGTACTCTCCTATAGCATTACACATTCACCCCTGTCATGCAAGGGCTGGAGAGAACATAAAATGATATCGGAATATGAAAGCTGAATTGACAATCCGGTCATGTAAACCCTACAATAAGCGTGGAAAAATACGTTCGGCAAACGTTGGTAAATAATGGAAGGATTTGTTAAATTTTTTGGCACCGGCGGGGCCCGTTTTATGGCTTTGAAACAGCTTCGCGCCACAGGCGGGCTCTGGCTGAATTACCGGAAGACAAATCTGTACATCGACCCCGGTCCCGGCGCGATTGTCCGTATCCGCGCGTCCAGGGAAAAATATGAACCTGCCGCCCTCGATGGGATAATCATTACCCATAAGCATATGGACCATTCCAACGATGTCAACATCCTGATAGAGGCGATGGCCGAAGGGGGATTTAAGAAGCGGGGAACACTTTTCTGCCCGGAAGACGCTATCGCCGAGGATCCTGTCGTATATAATTTTGCCCGGCAATACCTCGAAAACGTGGTCTTTCTCAAAGAAGGCGGAGAATACAGCCTGGGGGACATCAATTTCCGGACCCCTGTCAGGCACCGGCATCCCGTCGAAACATACGGGCTTCTATTTGACCTCAGCACGACGATCGGCCTTATTTCGGATACGAGGTTCTTTCCCGAACTTGCCGCCCATTACCGTGCCCAAAACCTCATAATCAATGTTCTTCGGTTAAAACCCATTGAAAACCACGAGATAGTAGATCATCTTGCGCTCAGCGATGCCGAGGAGCTCATCCGGGATATACACCCCGTCAACGCGATCCTGACCCATTTCGGTATGCACATCATAAAGAACAAACCCGGCCTGCTTGCTAGAAAACTGTCGAGGGAAACGGGGGTAAATGTTATAGCGGGAAGGGACGGGATGAAGTGGGAGTTCTAGAAACCGTAAACCGTAAATCGTAAATCGTAAATAGAAGAACACTTCACGATTTACGATTTACGATTTACGTCTTTAGCGGGATCAACAATCTAAAAGTGCTTCCCTCACCCGGTTTTGTTTTTACGGAGATCGTTCCCCTGTTGGTTTCTAGAAGTCTTTTGCTCAAGGATAAACCGAGGCCGGTGCCTTCGCCTTTGGGTTTTGTTGTAAAAAATGGATCAAAGATCTTTTCAATGGTTTCTTCGTCCATGCCGGTGCCTTCATCTAAGACATCGATGAAACCGAACGTGTTCTCGATACCGGTTGTTATCCTGATCATGCCTCCATTTGGCATGGCCTGGGCGGCATTGTTGATAAGGTTCACGAGTGCCTGCTGGATATGTATCTTATCTATCACGACCTTTACCGGTTCGCTGCCGTGTACGATGTCGACTTGAACATTTTTGAACCGGGTCAGGTGATGCTCCATGAAAAGCAGCGTGTCGTCAACCAGCGAGCCGAGTTCGGTTTCTTCCATCTTTGGTTCATCCATCCGGGAAAAATCGAGAAGCTTCAGGAGAACATTCGTGAGCCTGCCCGCTTCCTGATCGATAAAATACGAATAGCGCCGGACCTTTTCGATATCATCCGACTTTGATATCCTTTTTGCGAAGCCCTGGATGGAGATAAGAGGGTTCTTTATCTCATGCGCTATTGAACCGGCCAGTTCCCCAAGCGCTGAAAGCTTGTTCGCCCGTACAAGCTGGGCCTCGAAACCCTTGATCCGTTCATCCCTTAGGCGCAAGGCCTTCAACTTGTCGTTAAGGATGGTATAGACATCGTTAAGCTCTTTTATGTTTGATTCGAGAAGGAAATTGCGGGCACTTGACAGACTTTTTTCTTCTTCGAGGGCGATCTCGAGGTCCCGCACATGGTTTGGCGGGGCAGGGGTGCATTCGGCTTTTTTCTTCCGGGGTGCCATTAATAGAGAAAAACCTCAAATTCGCAATATTCATAGCCGGCAGACCAACTCTTTGTCTGGGTGGATTTCGCTTTTTTACCCTGAACGTTTTCGAGAAGACCCGCTATGATGCCGCTTTCCATATCGCAGAACATCTCTCCCGTATAGCCAAAACCGGCACAGGTGATGCATTCGTAGAGCCTGACATTGATATGGTCCTCGTCCACGATCCGGGTTTCCGGTATCCCGATCTTGAGGTCCTGCAGCGTCTTCGCAAATTCGTCCATTGTCGCTGCTGGAAGCATATTGCCCACGCGTTTTCCCATCATGTACAGGGTCGCGCCCGATGTCTCGCCGAGAATGCTGCGCATGCCGATGATCCTCAGTATCCGGAAGAGGAGGAGCGGGACATCGTCGCCCAGCCTGGGACGCAATACGTTCTTAATATCATCAACAACATAATCCTTCATGGGTTCTCCCTTTAGGCCATGCGGGCGGCGCAAACCCCTTTTTTGATAACGCCTGCCATTACCGGATGTATGAGGCCGTTTGAAGCGAGGCACTCTCCCCGGTAAATATCAAAGGGCCCGCCCGTCAAATTGGTAATGCGCCCCCCGGCTTCCTCGAGAATAAGGGCTCCCGCCGCAAGGTCCCAGGGGTTGAGGTGCAATTCCCAAAACCCGTCAAATCGGCCGCATGCCACATAGCTTAAATTGAGGGCCGCCGAACCATCCCTGCGTACGGCCTGGGCTTCGTACAGGAAATTACAGAAATGGTTGATATTATTATCGGGGTTGGTCGCGATGTCATACGGAAAACCCGTACTGAGAAGCGAGCGCTTTAAATTATCCACCCGGGAAACACCGATTCTATTTCCATTGAGATAAGCGCCTTTGCCGTCCGCCGCGAAAAAAAGTTCGTCCATTACAGGGTTGTATACGACTCCCGCTATCACCCTGCCTTTTGCTTCATAGGCGATGGACGTACAAAAAAAAGGGTATCCGTGGGCGTAATTTGTCGTACCGTCGACCGGATCGATTATCCACCTGTTCTTAATGCCGTCGTACGTGTTGGATTGCTCTTCCGCGATGATATCATCCTCTGGAAAGCTCTCGCGGATCATCGCGATGATCTTTTCCTGACAGGCGATATCAACATCGGTCACCAGGTTTATTTCGCCCTTGTGATGGATCGCGAAGTCTCCGGACAATGACTCTTTCTGAATACGTCCTGATTCTAGTGCCATTTCAACGGCCGTTTGCAATGGATCTGCCATACATGATTCTAATCGATAATTTCTTTCTTTTGCAAGGGAACACTCGATTGACAAGGTTCCCGTTCTGGTCTATTATTACCCAAATGGCGGAATTACGAAAAGATCCCCTATCGGGAAGTTGGGTCATCGTTGGTTACGGGGGATCAAAATCGAGCGGTACGGGAATGTGTCCGTTTTGTCCCGGCCACGAATCTTCCACCCCGTCAACTATACGGCAATATACAGATGAGGAGGGCAACTGGCTCGTCCGGTGTTTTCCTGCTGCTAACCCTATTTTTATGATAGAGGTGGCTGAAGACCGAAGGGGCGAAGGCCTTTATGATAAAATGGGCAATGTCGGGGCCCATGAGATCATAGTTGAGAACAGGGCCCATTCAAGGACCATGTCGATGTATACGAGGGAGGAACTCCAGCTGGTCCTCGAGATGTACAAGGAGCGCCTGCTCGACCTTAAAGGGGACAGGCGTTTTAAGCACGTCCAGGTATTCAAGAATCACGGCGAACTCGCGGGTTCCTATCTTCTTCATTCGCACTCCCACGTGCTTGCCACTCCCATCGTTCCTGCGCGGGTTGCCCGCCAGGTGATGACAACCCGAAATCATTTCTCTCAGAAAGAACGGTGCCTCTTGTGCGATATTCTTAACCAGGAGATACGCCAGGGCAAGAGGCTTGTCAGCCTGAACCGGAGTTTTGCCGCTATTTGCCCGTTCGCATCCCGATTCTCATATGAGA
>CAIQJW010000074.1 GCA_903872255.1 uncultured delta proteobacterium
GATCCCGGGTCAAGCCCGGGATGACGGGGTGTGGTGAATGGCGGCTTCCGGATGATGCCCCGGGATGACGGCGGGGGTTTTATGCCGGCAGGTATAATATATCCGCTTTGGATGGTGGGTGGGGGATTGCGACACAGCCTCTTCGCCGGGATCCATTCTTTTGATTTTATTACTTTTTCTTGATTAAAGGGAGAAAGACTGGATTCCGAACACCCAGAGGGTACCCGAGGCCGGAATGACGAATGCGAGAAGGCCGGAATGAGGTCAAAAAATAATTACGACACAGTCTCCAAGTCCGGGATGACGATAGAGGAGGAAGGTCGCCGGACGATGGGTGAGGGATTGCGACACGGTCTCTAACCCCTGATTGCACGATCCCGGAACCAGACAGCCAGGTCGGTGACGAAGATGTGTGCTGGCTCAAAATGGAATAGACCTTCAAAAAAATGTTGCCATAACCTCTTCGATTGTTTAATTTGAATCAAACTGGATCGGGAGAATATATTGGGCACTTTACATCAACCGCATTGCTGCGTAAAACTTATATTGACAAGGTGCTGCTATGATCCGTATTCCCCGAAGTAAACAGTATCTCAACGACGTAATCGCCCTTGCTGAAAACCTTGCTGCCGTGCATACCTTTGATGATCGGGAGATGCTGTCGCTCACGCTGGCAGCCGAAGAGATCTTTATCTACCTGTGCCGGACCGGCAGCCCGGAGCAAACGGTGGATATTGCGGACTCCGGCGGCCCCCACTATGTTCAGCTGGATTTTATATTCTCCGAAACAGAACTCGATTTCCGGGCTTTTAATCTGACGTATAAACCGGACTATGAAAATGAAGAAGGGATAGCGGAGATAGGGTTATTGCTAGCTTCACGCCAGGTAGATCAATTCAGCCTTGTGCGCGAGCCAAACCGTATGCTTCGCCTGGCCATTGTCAAAGAGAAAAGATATCCATCCGCCGACCGGTCACCTCACATACACGCCGGGACAGCGGCCGGAAAATGTGCCGTTCGTCTTGCCGGTCCGGCAGAGGCGGAAGTATTCGCCGGGCTCGCCGCGCATTATTTTGCTGCGACAGAGCTTCCCGCCTTCCTTAAATATCCCGGTAAAACAAAGGATATGGTCTCGTCGGGCGAATACGTCTGTGCTATCGCCGAGGACGACCGCGGGGAGCAATGCGGCGGAATTGTCTGGCAGGGCAGCGAAGCGAAGACGATGGAATGCTTCGGGCCCTATATATTCGGCAGACCGGAACGGGTTGACCTCAGCTCCTCACTCCTTGAGGCCTGCCTCAACGACCTCGCCAAAACATCCGCCGTCGGCCTCATCAACCGGTATACCGGCAATACCCTGCCTCCCGGATATTTCGATGAGCTTGGTTCGTACTCGGTCTATAACGACGATAACAGCACGGCAGTTCAGGTGGTCTATTTCCGTCAATTGCGCGAGGATCCCGGGGCAAAGGTATGGGCAGACCCGTCGCTCGACGATTTCCTTATCCAGGAATACCGCCGACTGGTGCTTCCCCGGGAGGTCGAATTTGTCGTCCGTGAAGATGCGGACCGGTCCGGATATTCTGTACTGACCACCAGGACGCAGCGCGAACAGGGCGCCGTGGCCTTAAGTCTATTATGGCCGGGTAAAGACATGGAGCAAAATATTTCCCGTCATGTGAAACTGCTCGAAGAGGAGAATTGGAGGAACATCTCCGCGGAGATAGATCTGGGGATACCCTGGCAGGCAGGATTTGCCCCGGCCCTGCTAAAGAACGGGTTCATGCCCCGCATCGTCCTTCCGCACGCCGGCCAGGGAGATGTGGTGATCTTTCGCCGCCCGGTCGCGCTGGATCCCCTTGTCCCCTCGTTTGTTAAAAGCTTCGAGCCCTACATCCCGAGCCAGCCCGGCGATGTCCTGAAAAAGCGGTATCACTACGATGTCCTTTATCGCCTGAACAACAACGAGAACGCCCTTGGGCCGCCGCCTGCGGCACGGAAGATGCTGGATGATTTCCCTTCATTTGACGCGGCCTTCTATCCAAGCGGAGACTGCTACCACCTCCGCCTGAAGCTGGCCGAATTCTACGGTCTCCATCCCGACCAGTTCATCGTAGGCAACGGCGCCAACGAAGCTATAACTCTCCTTATAAAATCGTTCTGCGAGATGGGCGATAACATCATAACGGCTGATAAGACCTATGGAGGCTACGAATGGGTCGCGCGCTTCTCGGGAATAGGCGCAGCGATCATCCCGCTTAAGGACCTGGCTTTCGATGCAGAAGCCATGCTTAACGCACGCGACGGCCGCTCAAAGATCATTTTCGTGTGCAATCCCAACAACCCGACCGGGACATACTGGACCCGCGGGCAGTTGACGGACCTTTTGCGGCGGGTATCGGGCAGCTCAATCGTTGTGCTTGACGAAGCATACTTCGAATTTGTGGATAAGGACGACTATGTTGACGGCATGTCCCTGATCGGTCGATATCCGAACCTCGTGATCTTCCGCACCTTTTCAAAAATGTACGGTTTGGCGGGTTTGCGCATCGGTTATCTTGCCGGCGATATGGACGTTGTCAACATCATCCGCCGCACCGCTGTTGTATATTCCGTAAATGCCCTGGCACAGGTTGCCGCGCAGGCGGCCCTCGGAGATACGGAACACATAGAGCGGACCCGCGAAATGGTCGCTGAAGCCAAGACATTCCTGCATAACGAAATATCGCTGCTCGGACTTGAAGCTAAAAGCGGCGAAGGCAATTTCCTGACGGTCAGGCTTCCATTCAGCGACAGCCTGGCGTACCGTATTATGATGCAGAAAGGCGTGATGGTGCGGATGATGACCCCTTTTCGCTTCCCGAACTGCATCCGGATCACAATGGGGCAGGCCGAGGCGATGGAGGTGTGTGTGGATGCTCTCACGCAAGCGCTTAAATGGAATGGTGAAAAGCATGGCTGACAAAAAGGGTACGGGTGGACCGAACGATATGCCGGGCATGGGCAATACGGCGCCGGCGCCCGACGAGACTTATACGATCCGGCGCTTTAGGCCCAATGACGCTCCGGGTGTAACGCAATGCGTACGCGAAACATATGGTGAGAGCTATCCGGGTGGTTATCTCTATGACCCTCCGCAGATCATTGAACGCAATAGCACCGGGAGGCTGATTTCAGTCGTGGCTGTTTCTGACGCGACAGGAGAAATCGCCGGATACGGCGCTGTGGAGCGTTATGATTCAGGAACGACTGCCGAATCCGGCCAGGATATTGTGGCGCCCGCCCACAGGGGCAGGTCCCTCATGGGCAGGATGGTCGCGTTCCTGGATGAAGAGGCCATCAGGGTGGGCCTTCGCCGCCTGATGGGACATCCTGTAACGAGCCATACGGCAACCCAGATAATTACTGAGCGGCAAGGATGGAAAATATGCGGCCTGGCTCTCGGAAGCATGCCGGATACCCTTGATTTTAAAAACATCACGGGTGTGGTGGCCCAACGGGAAAGCTGCCTTGTCGCTACGAAATTTCTCGTTCCTCCCGGACCTGTCATCGTCTGCGCACCTTCACACCACAGGGGCATGATCGAACGGATCTACGCAGAAATAGAAAGGCCCGCAGTGTTCCAGGCGTTTTCTCCAATATCCGGGCATGGAGAAATCGCCGTATCGACCAATCCGTCCTGGGGCACGGGCGATATCCATGTGCGCCGGGCCGGGCCGGATACGCCGGCGGCAATAAACAAATGCCTCACAGACCTGTGCACGAAAGGCAGTTGCGCGGTGGTTTATCTGGAATTGCCGTTTGACCGGGCAGGGGCAGATGAGATCTGCCGGACCGCCGAAGATATCGGTTTCTTTTTTGCTGCCGTGGGACCGAGCTCTGTTGCCGATGGGATGGATTCTCTTTACCTTCAATACCTCAATACGGAACTCAACCTTTCTTATATTCAGATCGCAGCGCCTTTCGCCAAACAGATATTCGAATATGTGGCGAAAGAGAGGAAACGGGTTGGCGCAACAGGACATTACGGCTAATGGCCGGAAAATGTCTGCCGGTGGATCGTTTGCCTTATAAATGGAAGGCCCTGCTTACGGTAGCCTTCGGGACCATGCTGGCCACCCTCGATGCCAGCGTCATCAATATTGCATTCCCGCAATTGACCCGTGTATTCCACATTGACCTCACAGCCGTCATGTGGGTGACCCTGGTCTATATCATTGTGAGCAGCGGTTCCATGCTCGCCTTCGGAAAATTGAGCGATACGATCGGCAGGAAAAGGATCTATGTAACAGGACTCGTGATCTTCACCATCGGCATGGCCCTATGCAGCATTGCCCGGAATGTGCCGCAGATAATTGTTTTCAGGATCATTCAGGCGATCGGGGCGGCCATGTCCATCGGGTGCAGTACGGCGATCGTCACGGATGCCTTTCCTCCCAAAGAAATGGGGAGAGGCCTCGGAATGCTCGGAATAGCCGTTTCTATCGGCTTCATTATCGGACCGGTCGCGGGCGGGTTCCTTCTCGATTGGCTGGGCTGGCGCGCCATTTTCTACATGCGGATCCCGCTCGGAATTCTTGCCTTCGTACTGGCTTTCTTCCTTCTGAAAAAGGACACGGTCCGACAGGAAAAACTTAAGCTGGATATACCGGGCACAATTACGAGTTTTGCCGGTGTTCTCTGCCTTCTTATCGGGATGGGGCAGGTCAAGGCGCACGGCTTTGCATCCGGCCTCGTTATTATTCTATTAAGCGCCGCAGCTTTAATTTTATGCCTTTTCCTGATATTGGAGAGCCGCGCCAGGGAACCTATCGTCAATCTCGGACTCTTCAGGAACCGGGCCTTTTCCTGTGCGATGGGCGGCCTTTTCGTCTTTTTCCTGACCGCTCCGCTTTACGCAGTTATCATGCCGTTCTTTCTCATGGATGCCATCGACCTTACCGCATCGAAAGCAGGCCTTATTCTTGCGGTGATCCCTGTCGCCACTTTGATCGCAAGCCCATTGAGCGGCTATGTTACGGATCGGATCGGCCCGAGATGGCCTTCCACGGCAGGGGCGGCAATAATAGCAATATCCTTCCTCGTAATGTTCCGGTTCGGCCTGCATACGGGCATGCCGGAGATCATCTTTGTCCTTGCCCTTCTCGGGTTCGGTATAGGAGTATTCCAGCCGCCCAACAATAGCGCCATCATGGGGGCTGTCGAACCGGCCCGCCTCGGTTCCGTTTCGGCATTGATGGGCACCAGCCGACAGGTTTCGATCTCGGTCGGCATGGCAATGACCGGACTGGTCTTTTCCGTCAGGCAGGACATTTACCACGATGTCCTGCGATCAAAAGGCATCGAGGCATTTCAACTGCTCAGGCATTCCACCGCTTTCGCATTCAGGGATGCGGTCCTGATAGTATTTTGTTTGAGCGTGGCGGTTTTGATCCTGTCGTTATTATCCGGAAAACGACAGTGAGCGTCTTGGTGATGTGACCGCTCCCTAAGGGATCGAGGCCCCTTCAGGCAGGGGCTTTTTATTGCCATAATTCTCGCCATATGTAAGAATAGCCAATATAAAGAACGCATAATTTATGGAGGGACAATGAATACAAAGCGCATCATGCTGAGCATCATGGCCATAACCATCCTTTGCATGGTCCACGGTCTTGTCAACGCTGCCGCCCCTGCCGAAAGCAGTGGATTTTCCATGGGCAAGTGGGCGTTCACAGGCAAGGATGACAAGGGAGTTTCATGGACCGGTACTCTTATGGTCGAGAAACTGGACACGAACCGATTCGACGCAGGCAAATATCATTCGATGTGCAATCTGGAAATGAAATCCGTAAATTCAACAAAGGGCATAGAAACCCCCTGCACGTGGGAACCCAACAAGAGGGAAGTCTCTTTCAGTACGGGGGACACCGCATCATACACCGCAATTCTCTCGCCCGACGGCAAGAGCCTGACTCGCGGCAAGTGGACCAATTCTGAAAAGAACTTTCAAACCCGCAAGGTAACCGTCACAAGAACCGGTGTCTGGTCAGCGACATTCGTGGGCCGGTAAGGGCCCTGACCTTTATTTACCTGATAACTGCTGAAGGATAATAAAAAGGATAGAGGTTTGCATTAGCGTGGCGGTGACTCAACCAAGGCATCCTTTAAAGCCCTGTTCGCCATCTCCGACCAATAACGGGCCGGAACGGTGCCGCCCCACGTCCACGACGATCCGGTCTCATCAGGGGACAGGATCAGCGTTTTCCCATCGGCATCGCTGGTGAACTGACCACCGGTCGTATGGACAGTAGCCGTAATGGCACCCGACTTGATACTGATCTTTGCAATATAAGGATTGTCAAGGGTCACACCGAGTCTGGATTGAACGTCTCCGGCATTGGCGCAATCGATATACCTGCCTTTGGCTGTCTTTGCCTCTACCAGTGCCATCTTGACAGAAACCATGGAGCGGACAACAGACTGCACCTTGGCCCTTTTCAAGAAATCAGAGTGCATAGGAATAGCGACGGCGCTCAAGACACCGAATAGCGTAAGAACCGCCAGAATGCCGATCGATAGGGCCACAGGGCTTACCCCTCCTCTGGCAGCTATCCCAGTTCTTCGTGTTTCCTCGGATGAGGGCACCTGCTTTATCTGAATGAGGTTTTTCTTTGCATGCCTGTAGTAGAGATAATGCGCCATTATTGGCCAGAAAATCGGGGCGACCAATTGGACTAAAGGAATAAGCTGGCTGATAAAGGCCAGTATGGCCCAACCGTAGAGCTTCCGGTACATCATCCACAGGGATGTCACAAAGAATGCCGGCCAATGCCAGGTGAACCTAAAGCATTCACTCCCTTCCATGCCGAACTTGTTGAATCTGGCCAGGTATTTTCCGGAATTATTCCCAATAAAAGTGACGTAGTCGTCCCCTGTTATCTTAGGAACCGCAGCGGAATCAGGAAAGGAGCCTTGAGCATCGATTGTTCCTTTATCGCAACTCCTGCACGATGAAGTTCCTTCCGGTATTTCCCCGCCGCATTTCGTACAATAGGCCATAGGCCGGTCTCCTTTTTGTATACAGGTGCGTAGCATATTTTCTTGTTGCGCCTAACAGATGTCAATCAAAATATCGACAGGCTTATCGTTTGAAAGGTGATGAAAAAAGTTATAATGAAGAGAAACGCGATCATTACGGCATATAATTTTTTTTCCTCAAATAAGGTTTTCATAACCCTTGAGCTCCGGTCTTAATTCCTGCTCTATCTCACTCTGAAAGTGCTCCTGAACTCCGTACCGTTATCCCTTATGAGTTCTATAGCGCCATCGAGCTGCTCCACCAGAATGGCGACAAGCTGCGGCCCATGGGGCGTTGTCTTGCCCATATAATTCCTCTTTCGGGTCATATGCCGTTTACGAATGCATCCATCGCTTCCCTCAGCCGGGCGAACCCGGCCTCCATCTCCGGCAGGAGCTTTGCGACTGTGGATAAGTTCCCGGCCTTGCCGGCTTTCTCCATCCGGAAGGCTACCGCACGTAAAGCCTCGCCGCCCACGGTGGCCGAGGCTCCCTTGATGGTGTGGGCCTGGCGCTCGGCACTTGGAGCATCACCTGATCCTAAATAGCCCTTGAGCATC
>CAIQJW010000075.1 GCA_903872255.1 uncultured delta proteobacterium
ATGAGCGGGCTCAGTATGCCGAAGCGGTCAAGGTCGAGCCTGCCCGACAATACGAGGGTAATATCCCCCTCGCCATGTGTTGTGATCTCATATTGTGTTGGGTTAGGCATAGGTATCTATAACATCCGGAGTGAAAATATTCAATTGTCGGAATACTCACGGGACACTTAAGATCGCGACGATCTTACGATATTGTATTTCTTGATCTTGTACCTCAGCATGCGCTCCGACAGGCCGAGCGTCAACGCCGCCTTTGTCTGGACCCAATCCGCGTTCACAAGGGCCTCGATGATCATGGACCTTTCAATCGATTCTACGGTCCCGCGAATGCTGCCGTCGCTCGCAGCCGAGGCGTGTTCGGCAAGGTTCGGCAGGTCTTCGCTGGTGATGCGATCTCCCCGGGTCAGCACAACTGCCCGTTCAAGTATGTTCTCCAACTCCCGGACATTTCCCGGGTAATCATATTTTACGAGGATATCTCGGGCCTCCCTCGTTGGACCCATTATATTTTTTTTATGCTTGACGTTATATTTTTTCAGGAAAAAATCGACGAGCAGCGGTACGTCCTCTTTTCTTTCCCTGAGAGGCGGTACGATTATGGTGACAACATTGAGGCGGTAATAGAGATCTTCACGGAACGCTCCCTTCTTCACCTCATCCTCGAGGTTCCTGTTCGTCGCCGCAATGATCCGGACATCAACCTTGATCGGGTGCGAACCGCCCAGGCGTTCTATCTCTTTTTCCTGGATGGCCCTTAAGAGTTTCGATTGAAGAATGAGCGGGATATCGCCGATCTCGTCAAGAAATATCGTACCCTTGTTCGCGAGTTCGAATTTACCCGGTTTTCGCTGATAGGCGCCTGTAAAAGCCCCTTTTTCATATCCAAAGAGTTCGCTTTCGAGGAGGGTCTCCGGTATAGCCGCGCAGTTCACCTTGATGAGGGGGAAATCTTTCCGTTCGCTCAACGCATGGATCATATTGAGAACGACCTCTTTCCCGACGCCGCTTTCGCCGCTTATGATGCAGGTAGAGTCGGTTTTTGCGATCCGGACGACGAGGCTTGACACCTCGTGCATCTTTTCGCTCTGGTATACGAACTCTTCCGATTTGAAACGGTCGCGGAGCGTTTCGCGCAATACCAGGTTTTCCCGGACAAGGTATGTCCTTTCCTCTATCTTGTGAAGCTTGAACAAAAGATCGTCAAGGTCGATCGGTTTGGTGAGATATTCGGAAGCTCCGGCTTTGAGCGCACCCACCGCATTCTCGATACTTCCGAACGCCGTTACCATAACCACTTCCGTGGAAGGGTTGAGTTCCTTTATTTTTTTAAGGAGCGCCAGGCCATCGGTATCGGGCAGGCGATAATCTAGGAGGACTATCTCGAATATTCCCTTCTGAAGCAGTTCATAGGCTGTCGCGCCGTCCGCTGCCTCGCCTACGGCGTACCCTTCTTTTTTCAGAAGCCCCGCAAGGAGCGACCTCTGCGATTCCTCATCTTCAACAACCAGTATGCCGACCCTGTCCATATCTGCAAACCCCTTTTCTTTTTTACACGTTAGCTGCACCGCCGCGGCCCAAGGGCAGCACGATGGTGAATGTGGTCCCCTGGCCCATGGCGCTATTCACTTTTATATCACCGCCGTGGTCTTTCACGATCATATACGAGATAGGCAAACCAAGTCCCATGCCCTTATCCTTGGTGGTGTAATAATATTCGAATATCCTGCCCAAGGCCTCCTCGCTTATCCCGGACCCCGAATCCCTGATCGAGATCTCTGCGACCGGGTCCCTCTGCTTTACTGTTGTAGCGATCCTGCCGCCTTCCGGCATTGATTCGATAGCGTTGATAATAATGTTGTAAAAGGCCTGCTTAAGCCTGTCACGCTGGCATTCAACGATAATTCCGGTATCCGTCGCATTCTCGATAAAGATGCCATTGGACGATGCCTTTTCACCAACTATTATTATAACCTCTTCTATAAGGTCGCGGAGGCTTTCCTTGCTGAAAGGGGCCTTCGCGCGGGTTGACTGCAGGAATTCTTCAACGATCCCATTTACACGCGTAAGCTCTTTTCTGATTATATCCAGAAATGTCAGATATTCATCTTTCTTTTCGTCGCTGGGGAGAAATTCCCTTTTCAGGCGCTGAACGGAAAGGCTGATCGCGTTCAATGGGTTCCTGATCTCATGGGCCATTCCCGAGGCAAGCTGGCCAAGCGATACAAGGCGCTCCTTCAATTCAAGTTCCCGCTCCATCTCTTTTACCTTTTTTGCGTATTTGCGCTCCATGACAAAAAAGGCATAAATGCTTCCGGCGCCTGAAATGAAAAGGACCGCCAGTATGAGAATGAAACCGAACGAGGACCTCTGGATGGTGTCCCTGGCGAGGTCCCGCGATACGAATATCTGTATGTGGTACCCGGGAAGGAGTTTTGACCCCAGTGGTCTGTTTAGGATGAAAGTCCCGCCTTTTGACTCGTCTTTTGTACCGACGAAAGTATTTCCCTTTTCATCGTATATAATGATCGAATCAATGTTGAACCTTTTCTCCTCCCGGTCGATGATATCCTTCAAAATTAGCCTTCTCCGGAGTATTTCTAGGTCCCCGGGGTTGATCCGGACGAAAATAATGTGTTTGCCGAACCTCCTGCCAAACAGAAGACCCTTATCATACCGCGTCGGCATCCTGATAACTGTTTCCAGGCCGCCGGAACGCAATTTCCGGATAACATCAGCAGGGATATTAGGTTTTCCCCTGCTGGCCAGTATATGGCCCGAAATGTCATATTCAATAAAATTGGTGTAGGGAAGAGAACCCGGGTCCTGTTTCTTTTTCCCCAGGCGCTCGGTAAGCGTAGCATCGATTTCATCTATGATCGATTCATCGAATGACATAGCGTTATAAAAATAAGGCGTGATCAATGCGGGCGACCTATCGAGCAGGGTGAGATAATCGAGGTTAAGGTCTATTTCCCTTTGTATATGAGAAAAGATGACCTCGGCCTCTCCCTCGATCTGCCGTTCGATATTGCTGCGGATGATGCGTATCTGGAAAAAACCTGTAAGGGTTACGAGAATCAAAAAAAAGGCGAAAAATAATGGAAAGGCAATGGCCCGCTTATCTCCCATGCCGACCCGGGGCAAAGCTGCGCTCACGCATTCTTTTTTTTCGTTCCTGATCGCAGAAGGTGTTGTATTGCTCTCTCTGCCGTTCGTTGAGGGTCCGCGAGACTTCTCTGCGGTATTGCTGGTACGAATTATGCCTGACTGTGTCCAGTTCCTGGAGTTCGCTCTGGATCCGGCCTATTCTGCCGGCATTTGCACCCGGATCTTTGCCGAGTTCCCTGAGTTCCATTCTTTTGCGTGCCGATTCCTGCCGCGAGGATTGCCATTCATTTACATATCTGTTCCGTATGTCTTCGACATGTGTCTTTTGCGGATCGGAAAGCTGGAGCCCCCTTTCGAACTCTGAATATGAATTCTGGGCGCGGGCAGGGGGCGTTATGAACAGGAACAGTATAACAAACGATACAGCTAAGGTCATGGATTGACAGGAACCCAAACCTTGTGTGAAGGTACCCATTTCCCGCCTATCCACTGCCCGGGTACATCTACCCATTGTCCTGGAGGCTGGTCCTGAGGAGTGATCTGGCTTGACGAAGGATATGTGCCTGCCTGCGCAGTGCCTTGCCGCTGCTGGTTCTGGACATTTTGGTCCACGGCGTTTCCGGCTATCCCGCCGACCAGGGTCCCGACTGCCGCACCTATCAGGGTGGATGCCGTATCGTGCCCGATCACCTGGCCGGCAATAGCGCCAAGGCCTGCCCCGATTGCAGCGCCTTTCTGGGTGTTGTACCCTTCAGATGCGCACGAGACGAAAAAAAATCCTGCCGCTATTACCAGGAATGTTAATGTAAGGACTTTTTTCATATTCCCTCCCTAATTTCTCCATTGAAGAGGCAGGCTCAAGGCCCGCCTCTTCAATGGTCTGTCATTTACTTAATTAAAATCCGCATCCGCCCGGTCCAAAACCGCCGCGGGCCCCCTGATGGCGTCCACCGGATCCGTGACCGCCCTTTTCAGTGAGCTGTTTTAACTGTTCGGGCGTGTAGATCTTTCTCTGGTCAAGTTTATAGCGGACCACTCTGTCATGCATTTTCTGCATCAGGGCATTTACCTCTTTTTCCTTAGCCAGGAGCGCGGTATCCGTGGCTTTCGGATCGGCATACAATGTTCTCATTTCGTTCCGTTTCTGGAACATCTCGTACCTGAGTGACGATGTATCGCCGTTAAACTTCTCTTTCAACTGCCACATTTTGTCCTGCTGGTCTTTTGAGAGGTCAATACCTCCCGGGCCACCGGGACCGAATGCAAATACACTTGTTGCGAATAATAGCAAAACTACCGCTACGGCTACTGTATAAAACTTATTCATTGTAACCTCCATAATTGGTTTTTTGCAAATCATGTTATTTGCTTTAGCAGGTATCGTGCCATTAATTTATATTTTTATAACTACCGGAATTGATGAGGCTAATCAAGAGGACCGACTATCTATCCATAAATCATATCGGAAATAAATGTCGAGACTGTGCAGACGGTTCGACAAAACCGTCGAACATATGCCCGATTGGGGATAATTATATAGCCCCCCGGTGGCAAGTATGGTATAGTTTTCAGGTTTTAATAACAAAATCGAAGGGGTATATCAGCCGTTCCCGGGATGTCCCTTCATGTACGGGACTGCTTAACAGACCGGATAACATGGATATAATGAAAAGCATATTGTCTGCAGCCGGATTTGATGCCTCGTCCGGGGCGGGCATTATCAGGGATGTAGATACCTTTTTTTCATTTGGTTTTCATGGGATAGCCGTACCTACCTGTACCGTGATACAGGGGCCCCAGGGAGTGGTAAAGGCCAGGGCCTCATCGGGGGCCCTGTTTCGTGATACCCTTAAGGCTGCAACGCGGGGCGTGGATCTCAGAGGTATAAAGATAGGCGTCCTCAGCAATGAGGTCATTATTAGGGCGGCTGCCGCGTTCATCGAATCCCACAAGGGTATACCGGTCGTCTTTGACCCTGTTTTTGCGGCGAAAAATGGAATTTCTCTTATTACGGGAAAAGGGATCTCCGCCTGTCGTTCCTTGCTCTTTGGAAAGACCACGGTGCTCACGCCAAATGCCGACGAGGCATCGATCATAACGGGGAAAAGGATACGGACCGTGGATGAAGCAAAAAATGCCGCGGAACAGATCTTTTCGCTCGGGCCTCAGGCGGTAGTCGTAAAAGGCGGGCATCTTTCGGGAGATCCGGTGGATGTTTTTTTTGACGGGACAGATTTTGTGCTTTACGAAAAGAAAAGATTTGATGCGGTGATCCATGGAACGGGTTGTTCCTTTTCTTCGACGCTGATATGTTTTCTCGCAGCGGGACATTCCGTACGTGACGCATTCATCGCCACTGAGGGCGCTTTTGAGCGGCTCTTGGGATCGCGTTACAGGATAAGTGAAGATGGTTATTTTTATGTATCAACGGCCTCCAGGCAGGGCATGAGGGAAGCCTGCGGAGAATAACCCGCAATACCCCCGCTTAAAAGGCCGTTTTGAACTTATTTTTAGATGGAGATGACACTATTATGAAAAATCAATTAATTGCAGCACGGGAAGGCAAAATTACGAAAGTAATGGAACGCGTTGCCCGCGATGAAGGTATTGACAAGGAAGAACTTCGTAGACTTATCGCAGAAGGCAAAGCAGCTATCCTTGCGAACAACAGGCACAAGGATTTCACCCCGAAAGGGGTCGGAAAGGGCATGAGCGTCAAGGTAAATGCCAACATCGGCACATCCCCCGAACGAGTAAATATCGACGAAGAGCTCGAAAAACTGAAAATAGCGCGGGAGGCCGGAGCCGATGCGGTGATGGACTTAAGCACCGGCGGCGATCTCGACGCAATACGCAAGATCATAATTGGTGCCGCCAAGATACCCATCGGGACGGTCCCGATTTACCAGGCGGCGGTAGAAACGGTCAAGAAAAAGAAGCCCATAACAAAAATGGATCCCAATCACCTGTTCGATGTCATTGAAAAGCATGGAGCGGATGGGGTCGATTTTGTAACGGTTCATTGCGGGGTTACGAAAAGCTCGCTGGACCGGCTCAGAAATCAGGGCAGAATAACCGATATCGTGAGCCGCGGCGGGGCATTCCTTGCGGAATGGATCATGGTGAACGGCAAGGAGAACCCGCTGTACGAGAATTATGACAGGCTGATAGCGATCGCTAAAAAATATGACATGACCTTAAGCCTCGGCGATGCACTGCGGCCCGGATGTATCGCGGATGCGACCGACCGGGGGCAGATACAGGAATTGATAACCCTCGGCGAGTTGTGCCAGGAGGCCATAGACCAGGGCGTTCAGGTCATGGTAGAAGGTCCCGGCCACGTACCGCTAAACCAGATCGAGACAAATATGGTCCTTCAGAAAAGGCTCTGCAACGATGCCCCGTTCTACGTTCTCGGGCCTATCGTCACCGATATCGCACCGGGCTACGACCATATAACGTCCGCCATAGGTGGTGCATTGGCGGGATATTACGGGGCGGATTTTCTGTGCTACGTAACCCCCTCGGAGCACCTTGGCCTGCCGTCGCCGCAGGATGTCCGCGACGGCGTCATCGTGACGAGGATAGCGGCCCATGCCGCCGATATAGCGCGCGGCAGCAAAAAGGCCTTCGAGCTCGACAAGAAAATGTCTACTTATCGGAAGGCCCTCGATTGGAAAGGCCAGATAGAATGTGCAATAGACCCCGACAAGATAAGGACCTTCAGGAAGGAACGCAACCTCAAGGACGATGTCTGCAGCATGTGCGGTGAATTCTGCTCGATGAAATTGATGAAGGACCACCTGAAAAAGAAAAAATGACATTGTTTGTTCAGAAAGACGAAAATCTCCTGACTGTTTCCGAACTGACGGCGGAACTCAAAAGATTTGTGAACGGCCGCTTCCGGGATATTAGGGTGGAAGGCGAGGTATCAAATGCCAAACTCTACCCGTCAGGCCACTTTTATTTCACGCTCAAAGATGACGCCGCCATGATCCGCGGCGTGGTATTTAGTTATGCAAGCCGGGTACCCGGCAAGGTCGTAAAAGACGGTGAACGCGTCCTGTGCAAGGGCCGGATAGATATTTACGAGAAACGGGGTGAATATCAGCTCATTGTAACCGACCTTATGAAAAAAGGCGATCAGGGTCTGGTTTACCTGCGTTTTCTGGAACTCAAGGAAAAGCTTTTCAAGGAGGGCCTGTTTGACGAGGCCGTAAAAAAGCCCCTTCCAACCTTTCCGCGCTGCATAGGCATCGTCACGTCGCCGGCCGGGGCGGCAATACGTGATATGCTCCGGATCATCCATGAAAGGTTCGGTAATATCCCTGTCCAGCTTTGTCCCGCGTCAGTACAGGGGGCCGAGGCCGCGTCTGAGATAGCCGGCGCCATCCGTTATTTCAACGAGGCAAACGACGTTGATGTCATTATCATCGGCAGGGGAGGGGGATCGTACGAGGACCTCGCTCCATTCAACGAGGAGGTTGTCGCACGGGCCATTTTTGATTCGACGATACCCATTGTCTCGGCGGTCGGGCACGAGGTAGATTTTACCATCGCCGACCTTGTGGCGGATGTGCGCGCACCGACGCCAACGGCCGCGGCTGCGATCGTGTGCCCGGATAAGAACGACATCCTGCGCTACCTCGCGGGAATGCGCGACACACTCTGCCAGGCCATACAGAGAAAGCTCGACAGGGCAAAATATGACCTTGTCCGCAATGTTATGGAATTCAAGGACAGAAAAGATTTCTTCGATTCGCACAGGATCTACCTCGACGACCTTTCGGCCAGCCTTCAGCGCAGCCTCGAATTATACATGACAAACAGACGCGTAAAATTCGAATCCCTTTCCCAGCGCATAGGCGACCTCAGCCCGACGGCTATCCTGGAGCGGGGATACAGCATCACAGCGCGTGCGGATACCGGCGAAGTGATCACCGACGCATCGACCGTAGCAGCGGGAGAAGCGTTGGCAATCACGCTCCGTAAGGGTACTCTTGATGTGGAGACCGTGAATCGTGAATCGTAAATCGTAAATCGTGAATCGTAAAACGTAAACAGTAAGGAGTTTTGTTTGTCTGGTCGTTCAACCGACGGGGCCGAGTCGTGATTTGTGTTTGTCTTTTCATCTTACGATTTACGATTTACGGTCTTTAGTGGCGGAATAACGATTCGTCGGTATCTTTGAGCCTGTCCGCCATTTCCCTCAGAATAGCAAGGACAATGGGTGCATTTTCGCGGAGGATGATATTGAAATTGTCCTGCGATATCGGGACAAGTTTCGTCTCCTGCGAGGCGGTGGCGGCGGCCGATCTGTTGGTCCCGAGGAGCATGGACATCTCTCCGAAGTATTCACCGGCAGCCATTGTGCATATATACGTGCCTTCCCTGTTTATGTCAACGGAACCCTCGATCACGTAGAACATTGTCCCGCCCGCATCGCCTTCCCCGAAAATTGTATCGCCGGCAGAGTGATGTGTTATGAACCTGTCTAGAAGCCGGTCAGGCATCCGGCCGGGCAATTGCCCGGCGAAGAGATTTTTGAGGACAAGCGCGTCGCGTTTTTCAGTATTGACGGCTACCTCGGCCCCGAACAGAATGACAAGGAAGCAGTAATATACCCAGACGATCATAACAAAGAGAACTTTCAGGGATCCGAAAGTCTGACCGTACGACGGGTTTGCCTCGAGTACAAAGGCGAATATTTCACGCATGGCAATGATGAAGACAGCCGAAATGAGCGATGCGCCAAACAGTTTGATAAGTGTGAGCCTGACGGGAAGAAAGATCGAATAAAAAAAGGCCATGCATCCGGTCGCAAAGAACACCGATATGAGGATACTTCTCGCTCCGGTTATCTCGATCCCTCGCGAGGACAAATAGCCGGTCACGAAACTGAAAACAAGCTCGGCGCCGGTAAGGGCAGTGAAAAGGCAAAGCATGACGAGGGCGCTGCGGACATTGCCAAGCTGTGTTGCAACAAAAGATGACGGAGGATCTTTTCTGAAGATCTTGAAAAATGTCGTCCGAAGCGAATCAACGAGAGACATGGCAGCAACGAATACCATGATCATGGCCACGATGCCTATAGTGACCGGGTTTCGCGTGACAACCGAAAACTCAAGGTTCATAAATTCCCGGATCCGCGGAAAAAGATGATCGATGAGCCCCTCGATCCCGGTAACGAGTGCGGCCGCAAAATTGCCGGTCCCTGCCGTAGCGCTTATCACAAAAAAGAGCAGGGGGACAAGGGCAAAAAAACTGTACGTTGCCAGCGCAGCTGACATCTCAAAATCGTTGTTATTCAGGAATGACCGCAGAGACTCGCGGAGGATGATACCGGCAACGCGCAGCGACCGTGCAATACGCTCAAAAAATGTCCCTTTATGCGGATGTTTCATGTGATGATGAGAGTATACCAGAAGATGGTTCGATGTTCCAAGTACCCTCGTTTATCCTGAAGAGCGGGCCATCGATAGTCATCCGGCCGTAGCGGTTCTTGTGACGGAGGTAATGTACGGAATCGAGATCGATATGGTCGAAGGCCCCCGTTCCCATTGCCATGTAAAGGCCTGCCGACAACCCCGTCATTGTTTCGATCATGCATCCCGCCATGAGCTTCAGATCATTTTTCTTTGCGAGATCGATGATCGCCAGCGATTCCGTGATCCCGCTCTTGGCCACCTTTATATTTACGCCGTGCCCGAGGCGTTCGCTGATAACGGCTTCCATATCGTGACGGGAAAAGACCGTTTCATCAAGGATGACAGGCAGAGGCGAATGTTTGGCCAACTCTCTGAGGCCGCGGTGGTCGTCCTTTTTCAGGGGCTGTTCGAACAGTTCGACCGGGTATTCCTTTCGCTTTACATGATCGCAGAGGGCGAGGCAACCTTGCACGGAAAACGCCTGGTTCCCGTCGAGCCTCAAGATGAATTCTTTTCCCGAATGATGCAGTATCGCAGCCACGCGATCTATCAGCCAGGTGTCATTCTCTTTATCGCCGTTCACCTTGATCTTGAATATCCTGAACCCGTTCTTGGCTGCCCGGCCGACCCAACGGGCAATAAACGCTTCATCGCGCGTGACGGGTACCGTAATATCGGTCTCAACGCGATAAGACACCCCGCCAAACCATCTCCACTCGTCTTTTCCGCAGGCCATTAACCATGCGCGCCATAAAGCCGTCTCTATTCCCGAAACGGTCATCGGCTGCAAAGGGTATTTCCGGCGTAAATCCATTGCCATATGAGCATATTCCGAAACGCTTCTTCCGATAAGGGCCGATCTTTCGTTGTCGATCGCCTTGCGTATAGCCTGTGCGCTCTCGTTCGGCATCACAAAACTGGTGGGGCATTCGCCCGATCCCTCTGACCCGTCCTTTAATCGAACCCTTACGACAATGCTGTGCATTCGGGTTTTCTGTCCGAGCGAAGTCGCAAACGTAGCCACAAGCGGCCGCAACACATCCCGCAAGTATATGCCTCTTATTTCATCATCAGCCATGGTTTAAGCCTTACGATTCACGTCTTACGGTCTTCAAATCGCTTCGATCCTGATCGTCGAAGCGCCTTTTGCCTGTCGCAGGATGGTTGCGTCGCCCGTTGTCCTGCCAATCAGGTTGACATCGCTTGCCGGTACAGGGTCGGGGCCGCCCGAAAGCGGTGTGGGGCCGAAGAAGATCGCAATCGCATTACCGGGAGGCCAGTACCCGATATCCCCGGCCCTGACATTGCGTGTCGCTGTTTCATCGAGAGAGGCCTTTACATCAACCGAAAAGTAGAATTCATCCCCCCATTCATTCGGCGACGCATTTATCGGCAAAAGTTTTGCTATGGCCTGCGCACACGCCGTGCCGAAAAGCTCAGCCTCAACCGTGACCCGTCCCACGATGATCCGTATTTTCATACTTCCTCCGTTGATGTAATGTATCGCTCGTAAGGGGGGATTGTCAAAAACATTGAAAAGATCGTAAAACGTAAAACGTGAAGTGAAAAAGACTTTTCCTGATGAGAACTGGAACGTATCCAATGCCACTTGCTTTGCTTTTATGGATTTTAATTGTCTTTACGTTTTACGTTTTACGGTCTTTTAAGGTTCGAATATCAATTCCGACAGCGGCCGTTTCGGGACGTGATGAACCTGTTTGTCGTCGCGCCAGTATTTGATACTGTCATCCTTCGCCTCTTCGAGGACGATCTCTTCTTTCGGCTTCCCGAGCGCGATGACGAGAAGTACGTCGTAGCGCGTAGGTATCTTCAAAAGTGCGCCGATGCGGTTCTTGTCGATATTCCCGATCATACAGCTCCCGAAACCCATTTCGGTTGCGCCGAGCACCATGCTTTGGGCGGCGGTCCCGCATTCGCAGTCAAAATCCCTCGTCAATGCCGTGTCGCCCAGGATGATTATGTACCCGGCGGGCCTCTCCCCCTCCACGGGGCCGGGCCAGTCCGTGAGATAACCTGCCCAGCCGAGGCAGGAGAAGATCCCGGAGTTCTTGCCGGGGTTATGGGAAATGATGTATTTGAGCGGTTGAAGGTTCCCTACGGAAGGGGCCAGCCGGGCGAGATCGATGAGTTCCTTAAGCTGATCGAGGCTTATCGGCTCTTTCTCGTAAAACCGCCTGCAGCTTCGGGTCTTTGTCACGAGTTCCAATAATGTCATAACGGTCCTTACCTTATAGATCGAGAATGATCTCGTTCAGGCTGCGCTTGGGGACATGGTGGACCTTGTTGATGTCCCGCCAGTATGTTACCTTGCCGTCAACCGCATCGGTTATCACGAGGCGCTCGCGGGGCAGGCCGAGAGCGATCACCAGCAATATTTCAAGATGTTCGGGTATCCTGAGAAATCCGGATAGCGCCTGTCTGTCAATGTCAGTCAGAATGTAACCGCCGAAACCCATTTCGACCGCGCCGAAGAGTATGCTCTGCGCGGCAATCCCGTGGTTGCACCAAAATTGTTTCGTGATCGACGTGTCGCCGAAGACAACGATATACGCCGCCGGGCGCCTCCCCTGGCCGGGCGCAGGAAAATTTTTTATGAAGCTCTCCCAGCGAAGGCAGGAGAAAATAGCCCCGTTGCGTACGGGATCGTGTGACAGCATGAATTTGAGGGGCTGAAGATTGCCTGCCGATGCCGACAGCCGCGCAAGTTCGACGAGGCTTTTGAGCTTCTCGGGCGATATCGGGTCGTTTTCCTGAAATCGCCGGTAACTGCGGTTCTTGGTTGCAAGCTCTTTCACGTCCATATAACAACTATATCATAGTGTATTGATGATGCAAGGAAAAAGCTGTCTACTTAAAATACGGCCGGATGTCCTCGCATAGGTCTTCGGGCAGCACTATGCAGATGGGCTCCGAAAGCACTGCCTGAAAGAAGTTGAGGTCGGGGGCAAAATCGCGCGTGTTGAGAAACGTCCTCGGCACGATCCTGAAGAAGGAGTTGAAATGTCCCTGGCCCTCAGGGCCGAACGAAAGCGATGCGTTGAAACTGAAGATGCCTTCGGCTTCATAGAACCGGAAGACCCTGCCGAGTCCCGACACCAGGTCGTGAACATGCCCCTCCTTAAAGTCCCGGACTGAGAAGACATCGGGGAAGATGCACATGACCTCTCCCAGGAGGCCCATCGACACGAACGGTGCGATCCAGTGGGTCTGCCCGACCTTTCCTATGTAGCGCGTATTGCCCGATATTTCCGTTTCGATCAGGGCATGCCAGTAGTTTTTCCTCGAGGCGTTGAAAAAACGCTCCGATCCCGACAGTTCATCCATGAACTGATTCCCGGGAAATCGGGTTGCGAAATATTGCTGATGAGGATGAACGAGACCTCCGCCTGACGGCGGCATATAGTTCCACGTCATGAGATGGTACGGCAAAGCCGGGTCGAGTGAATGTATCCTCTGCAGGAAATCGAGCCCCAACAAAAATGAGTCCGTGAGACGATCGTTCGAAAACCGGGAGAGCCCGACGACGTGATCATCCGTCATGATGACAACCCCGCTGTGGATATCGTAGGGAAAAAGGTTCGGGATGAGGCATGCCTCGCCGCGCGTCCGGCGGCCTTCGGGAATGATATCCGGCATGAATTTCGGCGTTGCCTTGTCGCGCTTGTCGCCGCAGAAAGGACAGAAACCTTTCACCTCGGGCCTTTCGTACCCGGGAAGATCGAGCCTTTGCGCTTTCAGCGCTCCAAAGTGAGAAAAATGGCAGGTCCTGCCCGTCAGGGGATCGAATCTTACCTGGAAATTTACCGTAGACTGTGAAAAGCCTTGCCTGGGGTCGAGAAAATTGCTCGCCGATTCGATGGCCTTGAATTCGATCATTGCGCCTCTCCTTTTACCTATTGTCACTTAAGGTTTGGAGCATGTGACCGATGAACCGCTCTTTACTTCTTTCGGGAATACACATGCATCCAGCATTGGGTCTATAATGCAGTTTGTTCCAATGCTGATCCTGTCGGGGATGATCGTTCGTTTGCCTATGACGGTCAGCCCGGAATAGAGATGTTTCGGTTGCTCGGCGTTCGCGATACCGGCGTCGCCGATACCGATCGTCGTACGTGTCCCGATCAATACTCCCTTATCAACTATCGCGCGCTCGATGTGCGCTCGTTCTTCAATAATACAGTCGTGCAGGATTATTGAATTGCGTACCGATGCGCCTGCCTTGACAATAACTCCGGGGGACAGCACAGAATTTTCGACGTGCCCCTCGATCGTGCAGCCTGGCGATATAATTGACCGCTTTATCCGGGCACGGCCGGCGACAGACACGGGAGGCCTGTCATAGAGCGATCCACCCGTATTGATATTGGTCATTATCCGCCACGATCCGGGATTTATCCCCGATGAGGGGTTGAGAATGTCCATATTTGCATCCCAGTATGCCTGGATGGTACCGACATCGCGCCAGTATCCATCGAAAGGATAGGCGTAAACGACCTTTTCTTCCAGTGCCCTGGGGATTATATGATGCCCGAAATCATCCTCCTTCGATTCGGTCAGGAGAGAAATGAGATATTGCCTGTCAAAGACATAGATCCCCATCGAAGCGAGGTTTGATTTTGCCTTGGGGGATTTTTCCTCCCATTCGACGATCCTGTTGTTTTCATCGATTACGGCGGTTCCGAGTTGATGTGTTTCTTCCCATGCGACGGGGATGGTAGCGATAGTAACCCGCGCCCCTTTTTCGCGGTGGAAGGATACCATGTCCCGGTAATCCATGTGATATACATGGTCTCCGGAAAGGATCATGATCTCGTCGCTGCTGACTGAATTAACGAACGAGATATTCTGCCTTACTGCGTCGGCCGTTCCCTTGTACCAATCCCAGTCCTCTTCCCCGGTCTTTGGGGGGAATATCTTGACACTTCGGGACCTGCCCGACATGTCCCATGATGAGCCGTCCCCTATATGGTCCATCAAAGAGAGCGGTTTGTACTGGGTGAGCACTGCAACGCTCGTCATGCTTGAATTGCCGATATTGCTCAAGGTGAAATCGATGATACGGTACATGCCCCCGAAGGGCACCGCCGGCTTCGCCCTGTGACGAACGAGAATGTTGAGCCGGCTCCCGACACCGCCGGCGAGAAGTATTGCCGCCAGGCCTTTCATTGCACCACCTCTCCGGCCGCATACCTGGATTTTGTGAAGACCCCCGCCTTGAGCTTGGGATGCACTCTGACCCCGCCCGCAATACGGATATTTTCCGGGACGACGGTATCCATCCCGATAACTGTCAATGTATGTCCCGGGTCGCCTATGTCGGCGTTTGCGGAAATGGTGCACGCGCTGTCGGCGATGGTGCGCGTGACCCGCGCATTGGCCCGGACCCTGGAATCGAAAAAGAGTATGGAATCTTTGACAACGGCCCCCTTTTCCACGGAAACACCGGGAAAGAGGATAGAATGCTTGACCGTCCCTTCTATGGAACAGCCGCTGTAAAAGAACGAGTCTTCAATTTTGGCAGACTGGCCGATAAGGGCCGGTTTGCGGTCGCGGATGCTGTCGTTGGCCATATTGGTCCTTATCTCCCATGAGCGGATATCTACCCCCG
>CAIQJW010000076.1 GCA_903872255.1 uncultured delta proteobacterium
GAACGCATCGGATATATAGCGGCGTCACCGCACATTACAAATCTCAAGCCGTTGATGGATGCCATGATATTCTCCAACAGGATCCTCGGATTTATCAACGCCCCGGCGCTTATGCAGCGCCTTGTCGGGAAATTTCAAAACAACAGCGTTGATATCCTGGAATACCAGAAGAAACGGGATGTTCTCTATAATATCCTGATCGAATCCGGCCTGAGCGTCGTAAAGCCGATGGGGGCATTCTACATTTTTCCCCGCTCTCCCATTCCCGACGATGTTGCCTTCGTGAGAGAGCTCCAGAAACACAAGATCCTGGCTGTCCCTGGCGTGGGTTTCGGGACACCGGGCCATTTCCGCCTCGCATACTGTATTCCCATGGATGTCATCGAGCGTTCACGGCAGCATTTTCTTGAACTGGGAATAAAAAAGGGTGATAGGAAAAATGCCAGGTAATCAGGCTACGGGTATTCCCATTGCCTTTAGCCTTTAGCCTATTGCCGAAATATATCGCATTTGATGTGTTTTTCAAAAATACCGGCGAGCCTTTCCCTGTCTATGCCCCCGGCAAAAAGGTCGGGCACATGCGGAAAAATTCCGAGGAGCGGAACGGTAAGATATTTTTCAAGCATGCCGGGATTTGTCCGGGATGCTATGTCCTTTTCTCCAAGCATGTCGTTGAGTATTACGCCGGCTACCGTGACACCGATAGATCTCAGGTAATGGCATGATAAGAGGGTATGATTTATCGTGCCGAGAGTGAGCCGCGAAACGATTATAACCGGTGCCTGCCATTCAGCCATCAGGTCCGAATAAAAATACCCCTCCCGGATCGGGACCAGTATTCCGCCCGCCCCTTCGATGATCACAACGTCGTGCCGGTCACAAAGCTTCGCATAGACAGATGTCACGCGGGCAATATCTATGTTCGCCTCTTCTAGCATCGCCGCGGCCTGTGGTGCCAGTGGCGCCTTGAAATTGTAAGGATTTATATCGCGTATATCATCCGGGCTGCCCGACGCGGCTTTAAGCGCCCATGCATCACCGGCCATTTCCTGTCCCGATGCCACGTTGCCGCTCTCAAACGGCTTCATCACCCCGACATCGCAGCCCTTCCTGAGCGAGAGATAGGCTGCCAGACCGCACGAGACGGCCGTCTTCCCGACGCCGGTATCAGTACCTGTAACAAATATGCTTTTCATTATCCCGCTATTGATGCAACGATAATTGCGAGGCCGATGAATAATGACGCGACTATTATGGCAAGGGCCATATTACTTTCGTCTGCGATCTTTTTTTCAAAATCCGTGGTGAAGGTGGCGCCGACTATCTTGACCGCGATAAGGGAAAGTATGATAAAAACGGCCGCATATATGAGCATCTCGACAGAATTAGCCAGTACCTTCCACATAGATCCCTCAAATTAATTTGAAAGATAATATACCAGATTGTCGAGAGCAGATGTAAAGAAAAGATTCCTGAGCTTTACCTTTTCCGTCGTCCTTACGGGGGCCGGTGAAAAGTTAAGGATCCCTTTTATATTGGCCTCAATTAGCTGGTCGGCTACCTTCTGCGCCTCCGTCGGGGGGGTGGCAATTATCCCGATCTCGATGTTGCGCGCCTGCACGACCTCTTTGAGACGGTCAACGTGGAGTATTTCAACCGGTTTTCCGACCCGTTCGGAAATGCGGCCGATAACGGTTTCGGGATACAGGTCGAATGCAGCCACGATCTTGTAGTTCTGTTTGAGGAAATCCTTATAGACGAGCAGCGCGCTCCCCATGTTGCCCACGCCGATCACCGCTATGCGCCATACCCGGTCGATGCCCAGGATCTCTTTTATGTGCCTTTTCAGGTCCTTGACATTATAGCCCATGCCCCGAATACCAAATTCGCCGAAATACGCGAAATCCTTCCTCACCTGCGCCGCGTTGACATTGCAGATATTCGCTATAACAGCGCTCGACGCAACTTTTTCGCCCTTGCTCTCCAAATCTGCCATGCATTTCAAATAACTGGAGAGTCTGCGTATCGTTGCTTCCGGAATTTTTAAAAATTTCGCCATCTTTCTACCTTTTTTCCCTCATTTTCCTTTTGTTTTCATATATCTAACAATTCCGGTGGTCTTTTTCAAGAGAAAAATTTAACAAGCTAATTGTCTGGTTTAATATCGAGTACTTAAGCAGAAAAAGGGACAATAAATAATTGTCCGCTCCGGGGACTTTTAGGGGTTCGGGAGGCGTACATGAATCGGGGTGCCAGCCGCAAAGCTTGCACATGTGGTCGTAACGCTGAACAAGGCGACGGGGGGAACAACGAGGGCAAAGCTTTAGTTAGGAAGTCGGAATTAAAGGCCGAGGACGTCTTTCATTGAGTATACCCCGGCAGGCTGTTTCACCAGCCATTTGGCTGCGATAAGCGCTCCCCGGGCGAAATTATCCCGTGACCATGCCTTGTGCGACAGTTCAAGGCGTTCCCCGATCCCGGCAAAATAAAGCGTGTGCTCTCCGACAATGTCGCCGCCCCGGATGCTCATTATGCCGATCTCGTCTTTTTCCCGTTCCCCGATGATCCCTTCGCGGCCAAAGACCTCGATCCATTGACGGCCGCTCTGGCCGGCAAGAACGGCATCTTTTATCTTCAATGCCGACCCGCTCGGGGCATCTTTCTTCCAGCGATGGTGCAACTCCACTATTTCGGCATCGTAGGCATCTCCCACGAGAGACGATACCCTGCGGGCGAGATCAAAAAGGATATTCATGCCAATGCTCATGTTGGGAGAAACGACGGCCCGCGCCCCTCTTGCTCCCTGTATGGAGCGCATGTCTTCATCCTTGAGCCCGGTGGTGCCGATCACACCCGCTATGCCCTTTTCGCTGGCTATTTTAAAGCATTCCAAGGATGCCTTCGCCTCCGTGAAATCGACAATTACGTCCGCTCCATGCATGGCCCGTCCGGCGTCATCGGTTATCACAGGAGGTCTGCCGCCCATGAGGTCATGGGTCTCACCGATCATCGGGTGGCCTTTCATCTCAATAAAGCCGGCGATCTCGATGTCGGCATCCTCCAAGGCAAGTTTCGTAATGGCCCTGCCCATTTTTCCGCATGCACCTGTTATCGCTATTTTGATCATTCCAGCACCTGCCGTGGCTTATCCTTTTTTAGGTTTTTTTCCAATAAGGCCGTATTCCTTCATCAGGCCGGCCAGGAAATCCCCGTTCTTTTCTGTTATCGGGCACAGAGGAAGCCTGTATTCACGGGCTATCATGCCCATTCTGTACATGGCCTCCTTAATGGGTATCGGATTCGTCTCAATAAACAGGTCCTGGAATAGCGGCATGTATTTCGTATGCAGCTTTATTGCCTTCGCTATATTTTTCTCGATCATAAAAGCCTTGTATAATGCCTTCAGCTCTTTCGGCATGATATTCGAGAACACCGATATAACACCGACGGCGCCTACGCTCATCATGGGCAGAAAAAGCCCGTCGTCGCCGGAAAGGATCGTGAATTTGCCGTCTGTCAACCGGTATATCTCCGAAACCTGCGTTACGGAGCCTGATGCTTCCTTGATAGCAATGATATTTTTTACCTTTGCCAGCCGGGCTATTGTCTCCGGTGTCATATTCACACCGGTGCGTCCCGGTATGTTATAGAGAACGACCGGCAGGCGTGTTTCCGCGGCGATAGCCGTGAAATGGCTCACCATGCCTTCCTGGGTAGGCTTGTTATAATATGGCGTCGTGAGAAGACATGCGTTGGCCCCCAGCTTTTTCGCTGTAGTGGTCAATTCTATGGCCTCATCGGTACAGTTCGACCCCGTGCCCGCTATAACAGGGACCTTCCCCGCCGCATATTTCACGGTAAGTTCAATGACCCTTGCATGTTCTTCATACGAAAGCGTCGGGGCCTCCCCGGTGGTGCCGCACGGGACAATGCCGTCTATCCCGCCCGCTATCTGGAAATCAACAAGTTTTTTCAAAGCCTTTTCGTCGATAGTTCCGTTGCGAAAAGGCGTGACAAGCGCTGTAAAGACACCTCTTAATTCCATGATCCCTCCTTTTACAAAAGTGCTTCTTCGTGCAATTGGCCCTTATAGATGAATTTTGCGTCGCCTTCGAGATAAACCTCGTCATTTATATAGATCTTCAGGACTTCCCCGCCTTTCGTATGAATATTTACGGGGCTTGTCACGAGCGATTTTTCAGTCAGGATGACTCCCGATGCCACGGCCCCTGTCCCGCACGCATAGGTTTCTCCCTCGACGCCCCTCTCGTATGTCCTGATCTTGACATTGTTCTTATCAAGGACCTGGACGAAATTCACGTTGGTCCCCTTGTCGCCGAATGCCGAGTGGTAGCGTATCATCCTGCCCAACTGCTCGACGGCCACCCGGTCCACATCCACGACGAGAAGAACTACGTGGGGCACGCCGGTATTAACGCTGCTTGCAAAAAATTCCTTATCGTCAAGGCCGAGCGGGTAATCAAGTTTCATATCTCGGGGCCTTGTAAGCTGCAATTTAACCTTCTGGCCGTAAACCTCGGCTTTTATGATACCGGCTATTGTCTCGAAAGACATTTTTTCACCGGCTATGCCATTCATAGAGGCGAAACGGGCGGCACAGCGGCCTCCATTGCCGCACATCTCAGCCTCTGAGCCGTCTGCGTTAAAAAATCTCCAACGAAAATCATGCTGCGGCGAATTTTCGATAAGTATGACACCATCCGCACCAACGGAATGATGAAATCTGCATATCTTTGAAACAAAGTCCGGGAGGTCCGGAAACCTGTCGTATACCCTGCCGTCCCGGTTATCGATCATAACGAAATCGTTCCCGCTGGCGCTCATCTTTGAAAATTCCAATTCTATCACTTTATCTCAGCCTCCAGAAAAGATGGGGTCTTCTCTCCCCGGACCAGGTCTTTGAACGTTTCCCTTTTCCTGACAACGAAAAATTGATCGCCCCTGACCAGGACCTCAGCCACGCGGCGGCGCGAATTATAATTTGATGACATTGCGTAACCGTATGCGCCGGTACTTTTGACAGCAACGAGCTCGCCTTCTTTAAGGCCGGCAAGCTCCCTGTCTTTTGCCAGAAAGTCTCCCGATTCGCATATAGGCCCGACAAGATCCACCACTTTTGTCTTTCTCTTTTTTTGTTCGACCGGAATAATGTCGTGGTACGCATTGTACAGGGAGGGCCTTACAAGGTCATTCATGGCCCCGTCCACAATGTAGAATGTCTTGCCGGCAGTCTGTTTCACATACAGCATTTTAGTGATGAATATGCCGCTGTTTCCCACAATAACCCGTCCGGGCTCGAGGATAAGCGTTATCCCGATGTTTCCCAGGCTCTCGTTCACCACTTTCGCGTAATCTTTCGGGTCCGGCGGAAGCTCATCCTTGTATGTAATGCCGAGTCCCCCGCCAATATCCAGCATTTCGACCCCGATCCCGTAGCCCCTCAGTTCGAGGATCATCTTTTTAAGGGATGTGACCGCTTCGATAAAGGGATCCAGTTCAAGTATCTGCGAACCTATATGAGAAGAGATCCCGACGGGTGCCAGATATTCCTCGGATGACATTTCCCGGTAGATCCGGGCGGCATCTTCCCAGAGTATACCGAACTTGTTCTTCTTGAGCCCCGTCGTAATGTAGGGGTGCGTCTTGGGGTCTATCTCCGGATTGACCCGGATCGAGACCGGGACTTTCCGCTTCATTTTACGTGAGAGTTTTTTCAGGGTCTTGAACTCACCCTCGGATTCGATGTTGATCATCCGTATGCCTGACTCGATCGCATAGCGAAGTTCTTCGGAGCTTTTCCCGACACCCGAATATACGATCTTATCGGCAGGTATCCCGGCGTTCAAGGCACGGAAAAGTTCTCCGCCGGATACGATATCCGCCCCTCCTGACGACTTTGCGATGATCTTCAGCAGCGCGCCGTTCGGATTTGCTTTCAGCGAATAACAGACAATATGCGGCATCTGGCTGAAAGCGCCGTCAAAAACACTGAAATGCCGGGCAAATGTTGCATAGCTGTACAAGTAGAAAGGCGTACCTACCTTTTTTGCAATGGCCTTGACCGGGACATCTTCGCAAAATAATTTTCCATCACGATATTCGAAATAATCCATGGCCTCACTCTTTCAACATGATGATAGCTTCCTGGGACGGGCCGCTTTCGTTGCCCGCCGTATCGACAGCCGTGACATGATAGGCGATGAAGCGGTAGTCGGGAGCCTGCGCATCCGTATATTTGTTTTCCTTTACGGGCGAAGTGTTTACCTTGACGGACTTGGACCCCATGATACGATAGACGTTATATCCGCCAAGGTCCGGTTCTTTGTTCACTTCCCAGGTGATCACTATGGTGTTGCCCTTCTTTTCAGCTTTTACGAGCATGGGCACGGTGGGAGGCGTCTTGTCCTTCGGCGTGGCGCTCGCCTTGACCCCCTCCCCTTCAACGCCCGGATCGCGCTCGCGAACCTGCCGGACCTCGTATACATACGTCAGGCCGTTCGTCAGACCGCCATCCATGTAAAGAGGGGTTGGGATAGGCCGGGGATTAAGCGGCAGGACCGGATACCTGCCGTCGTTATCATAGCGGTAGACATTATAGAGATACCCTTCCTGTTTTGTCCATTTCAATTCTACGCGAGAATCGCTTTCCTCGACTTTGACAGGGCCCGGCGGTCCCGGAGGCTGTTTCCATTGTATAACTGCCGCATTGGACGCTTCGCCCATCGTTCCCTTGACAGTCACCGGATACACCCTGTACGCGTAATCATTGCCGTCCATTACGTCGTCATCGTAAAAATAGAGCCTGCCGCCTGCGATCGTATACCCTTTTTTCTCATCGACGACGATCGTCTTAAACGGCTGGAGATCTCCCAGACATGAACCGCATCCCTTATAGACTTTGAAAGACGCGACCTTTACCGTTTGTTCGTCACCCTTTTTTTTCGGTTCGATCTGTTGAGGCGGGGTAAACGACAAAAAAACCACAGCATCCTTAACTTCCGCTTTGAGATCGGCTATAACCCCGGCTTTTACGACAGCTATCGGCATAGGGTTACCTTTCTTGCCGCAGGAAGTAAGGACGAGCGCGGCGCACAGGGACAAACAGACAATACTAAAGATGGAGATATTTCTTTTCCGCATCAATGGCCTTCTTCGCCTCGTCAAACGAGGCGCTTCCTTTGGATTTTCTGACGCGCAGGGCATTGCGCGGCTTAATATATTCAAAAACGTCCTTTTCAAATAACGGGGACAGATCTTTCAATCGGGCAAGCGGCATCTTGTTAAGGAGTATGCCGGATTCTTCGCACTGCCTCACGGCGATCCCTGCGATACCGTGGGCCTCCCTGAACGGCATGCCTTTTATCGTAAGATATTCCGCCAGTTCAACCGCCGGCATAAAACTCTCTTCGGCTGCCTTTTCCATATTGTGCCTCAACAAGGTGAGGCCATCGACGCACAGCGTCATGATCGCCAGGGAATCTGAGGCCGTCTCGAGGGCATGGAACATAGGCTCTTTATCTTCCTGGAGGTCGCGGTTATATGTAAAGGGCAACCCCTTTAAAATAGCGAAAAGCCCGAAAACATCCCCCAGCACCCTGCCGGTCTTGCCGCGGATAAGTTCCAGGGCGTCCGGGTTCTTCTTGTGGGGCATCAGGCTCGACCCGGTTGTAAGCTTATCGGGAAGCGATATAAATGCATATTCCTGGGTAGCGAATAATATAAGGTCTTCCGCGAACCGGCTCAAATGCGTCATTATCATGGCCGCAGCAAAAACCGCATCCATGACGAAATCCCGGTCCGCAACCGTGTCCATGCTGTTCTCCGAAACCCGTGCAAACCCGAGCTTTTTTCTGACCCATTCCCGGTCGAGGGGAATTGTGGACCCGGCAAGCGCTCCGCTTCCCAGGGGCAAAACATCCGCCGTTATCCGGGCAGCCTCGATCCTCGAACGGTCCCTCTTCAAGGCATGGTAATGGCCGAGGATATAATGGGAGAAGGGGACTACCTGGGCGCGCTGAAGATGGGTGTACCCGGGCATCATGACGGCGATTTCCGCTTCAGCCTTCCTGACCATTGCCGCAAGAAGAGCGGTCAGCTTCTCGTCGAGCGCCTTGAGTTCGTCTTTCACGAAAAGCCTCATATCAAGGGAGATCTGGTCATTGCGGCTTCGGCCTGTATGCAGCTTCTTCCCTGCTTGAGTCTTCTCGATAAGCCGTGTCTCGATGTGCATGTGAATATCTTCGAGCACGGCCGAAAATTGGAATGACCCGGACTCTATCTCTTTCTCTATCTCATCGAGCCCTTTTATGATCGCATTTTTCTCGGACGCCGTGAGAATGCCGATCTTTTCCAGCATCCCCGCATGCGCCTTGCTGCCTCTTATGTCATGATGATAAAGCTTCCGGTCAAAATCGATGGACGCGCTGAACCGCTCGAGGAGCGGATCGGTACCGTCTTTGAACCTTCCTCCCCATGGCTTCATGATCTCGCTCCAAACAGGGCCGTGCCGACACGCACCATCGTGGCCCCTTCCTCAATCGCGATCTCAAAATCTGAAGACATTCCCATTGAAAGCTCCTTCATGTCGAGGCCAAATTTCCGGTTCGTTTCAGCAAGCGCTTCTCTCAATTTTTTGAAAAAAGGCCTGGCCTCTTCGGGGTCCCCGGTGTAGGGCGGCATGGTCATGAGGCCTATAGGCCTTAAATGTTTCAGTGTACGGACCTTTTCCATGATCTTTTCAAGGCCTTCGATATCGGTCCCGCTTTTTGACAGTTCGCCGGCAATATTAAACTCGAACAGGACATCCATCGATTTCCCGTACCGTTCAAGCC
>CAIQJW010000077.1 GCA_903872255.1 uncultured delta proteobacterium
CAAGGCCATGAAACAGGTCGCAGGCAGACTGAGGCTGGAAATGGCCCAGTACCGTGAAATGGCGGCTTTCGCCAAGTTCGGCAGTGACCTCGACAAGGCAACACAGGCATTGCTTGCCCGCGGTTCACGACTGACCGAGCTTTTTAAACAGGGTCAGTACGTTCCGATCCCTATCGAAAAACAGGTGGTTCTTCTTTATGCAGCGGCGAATGGATACATCGATACATATCCGGAAAGCAGCTTGAAGAAATACGAGATAGAACTTATGCGCTTCATCGATTCCAAGCATGCAGACGTCTTGAAGGACATCGGAGAGAAAAAGGCCATCGATGCATCGATCGAGGAAAAGCTTCAGAAAGCGCTCGGCGAATTCAGAGATACGTTTACCTACTAAGGGGAGCTTTTAAGTGGCTACTTTAAGAGATATTAAAAGAAAGATAGGAAGTGTAAACAGCACGCAAACTATCACAAGGACCATGAAGATGGTTTCCGCGTCGAAACTCAGGCGCGCACAGACGGACCTTGAGAAGATCAGGGACTACGCTGTCAAGATGGGAGAGCTTACAGGCAGGGTTGTCATGAACATGCCCGAAGATGCCCATCCGCTCCTTGCCACACGCGAGGAGATAAAAAAAGTCCTTATCGTTTCGATCGGGTCGGACCGCGGTCTCTGCGGCGGCTTTAATACGAACGTCGCCCTCGCTGCGGAAAACTTCGCGAGAATGAACCATCCGAACTATGAAAGGATCGCAATTTACATATTCGGCCGGAAGATCCGTGATTATCTCGGAAAGAGAAAAATGGATATCGTGAAAGACTGGACCGACGTCAAAAAAGTGGACCAGGACCTTGTGGATACCGTTGCGGCTGAGATCATTGAATTATACCTTTCGGGAGAATTTGACAAGGTTTATCTTTCATATACATCCTTTGTATCGGCCGTGAAACAGCGGGTTATCTTCGATGAGTTTATACCCATCAAGACTCCCGAGGAATCAGAATATATTGATTATATCAGCGAACCGGCACGCACGGAAATTGTGGGTACCCTCATCCCGCGTTACATCAGCACCAAGATATATTATTCTCTGATCGAATCCCAGACATCAGAGCATGCCGCGCGGATGAGCGCTATGGAAAACGCAACGAGCAACTGCGGTGAAATGGTCAGGTACCTCACCCTTGTTTATAATAAGAGACGTCAGGAAGGTATAACCAACGAAATGATGGATATCGTCGGTGGTGCCGAAGCATTACGAGGGAAATAATCTAAGGAGGAAGATAGATGAGCAGCGTGGAGGTCAAAGGGAAGATAGTGCAGGTCATTGGAACGGTTGTAGACTTCAGGTTTCCACCTGATCAGCTTCCGCCGATTAATGGTGCGATCTATGTTACGAACACATCAATTGACGATAAAAAGGAAAACCTTATCCTCGAGGTTGCGCAGCATATCGGCGACAATACAGTGCGGTGTATCGCAATGAATACGACGGATGGTCTCACCCGTGGCCAGGAAGCCACATACAAAGGCAATCAGATACAGATCCCGGTTGGAAAGGAAATTCTCGGCAGGGTGCTCAATGTTGTCGGCCTACCCGTCGATAATATGGGCGATGTCAAGACCGCCATGATGTACCCGATCCACCGTCCGGCACCGTCTCTTGTGGAGCAGAACACAAAGATCGAGCTTCTTGAGACCGGTGTTAAGGTTATCGATCTTCTGGAACCGTATCCGAAGGGCGGTAAGGTTGGCCTGTTTGGCGGCGCCGGTGTCGGCAAGACGGTTGTTATCATGGAGATGATCCATAACATCGCTATGCACCACGGCGGCATTTCAGTGTTCGGCGGTGTCGGTGAGCGTACAAGGGAAGGAAACGACCTTTGGCTTGAAATGAAAGGCTCCGGCGTTCTCGACAAATGTGCCCTGATATACGGTCAGATGACAGAGGTTCCCGGCGCGCGTGCAAGGATCGGGCTCACAGCCTTGACCGCCGCAGAATACTTCAGGGATGAGGAAGGCCAGGACGTGCTCCTCTTCATCGACAATATCTTCCGTTTCACCCAGGCAAACTCGGAAGTTTCGGCGCAGCTCGGCCGTATGCCGTCCGCTGTCGGTTATCAGCCGACCCTTGCAACCGACCTTGGTGAACTCGAAGAACGTATTACGTCTACTCTCAAGGGTTCCATCACCTCAGTCCAGGCCATCTACGTGCCTGCTGACGACTTGACAGACCCCGCGCCGGCGACGACATTTGCTCACCTCGATGCGACGACGGTTCTTTCGCGCCAGATATCGGAACTTGGTATCTATCCGGCCGTCGACCCGCTCGACTCTACAAGCCGTATTCTCGACCCGCATGTCGTCGGCGAGGAACATTATCAGGTCGCCCGTGATGTACAGTCGGTGCTTCAGAAATATAAAGAACTCCAGGACATCATCGCCATTCTGGGTATGGACGAGCTTTCCGAAGATGACAAGCTGACAGTTGCCCGGGCAAGGAAGATCCAGAGATTCCTTTCTCAGCCGTTCTTCGTTGCAGAGGTATTCACCGGACAGCAGGGCCGGTATGTCGCCCTGAAAGACACGATCAAGGGATTCAAGGAAATCGTCGAAGGCAAACACGACGATATACCCGAACAGGCGTTCTTCATGGTCGGCACGATCGAAGAGGCCGTTGAAAAAGCAAAACAATTCATGGGAGAATAATATAAGATATGCTCAGTCTTGAGATAATTACCCCTGAGAAGACAGTTGTCAAAGACGAAGTCGATGTGGTAGAGGCCACAGGGGCAGAAGGCGAATTCGGGATCATGCCCGGACATACACAGTTTCTCACTACCCTTAAGATAGGCGAAATACGTTATAGAAAGGGTAACGAGACTGTATATCTGTCATCGAGCGGCGGATTCGCCGAGGTTGTCGACGATAAGGTAACCTTACTTGTGGATACAGCTGAACGGTCCAAGGAAATTGATGTCGATCGAGCGAAAAGAGCGATGGAGAGAGCGGAAGCTGAGCTGAAGTCATTGTCCTATGATCAGAATGAATACCGGATGATGGAAATGGCACTGCTTCGGGCCGTTGCCCGCATTGGCGTAGCGTCTAAGAAAATATAATGTTTTTCACCATCGACGAAGGGCTATTCGGCCTTTTTCCTGCGTTGCAGGTCGGTGTGCTTGTATGCGAGATTGATAATATCAGGTACGGAGAAGATGGGCTTGAGGACGTCGTAGACGATCTGATGGTTCATTTTTCTTTTGAAAGGCCGCAAGATCACCCGAACATAAAAGCCTGGCGCGAAGCATATAAAAAAATGGGGATCTCTATATCGAAGTACCAGAGCTCCCTCGAGTCTCTTCTCAGGCGGGCGCTGAAAGGGGGGCCCTTCCCCCGTTACAACCCGATCGTAGACCTTTGCAACGGCTTATCCCTGAAATATCTTGTTCCTATCGGCGGCCATGCGATCAATGGGGTCGATGGCGATATTCGGCTGACTTTTGCCGATGGGACGGAAACCTTTATACCCATGGATATGGGAGAACAGGAGACCGTAGAAAAGGGTGAAGTGATCTACAAAGATGACAGGGAAGCCCTGACGAGGCGATGGTTATGGAAGCATGCGAACAAAGACAGGATCGAGAGCGAGACCACGCGTGTTATGTTGACTGTCCACGCCATGTCGGGCCTGCCGTCCTGGCTTTGCGAGCAGGTGGTCAAGGACCTGGCAGAGAGTGTCCTCGTCAATGAATACGGAAGGATCATCCATCGGGATATACTCACAGCATCGAAGCGGGAGACGGAATTTGCGGTCTAACGCGCCCGTATAAGCTTAAGGAGGTTGATCGTATGGACCTACTCGAAGCAATAAAAACCAGAAAAAGCATCCGGGCATTCAAAGCTGACCCGGTCAGCAAAGAACAGATAGAAGAGATGCTCAGGCTGGTCGTCCGTGCTCCTTCGGCCATCAACCTGCAGCCCTGGGAGTTCTATGTTGTCATGGGGGACGAAAAGGCCCGCTTAAGCCGCCGGTTGGTAAAGCTCTACCGGGAGAAGCAGATATCCTGCAGTCCCGGCAATATCAAGCCTCTTTCAGCCGAATTCAACAAGAGAGGGGCTGAATCGTTTATATTGATGAATCCCTATCTCGAAAAGATGGGGATGGACTTCAACTGTTTTGTGAATGAGGGAAGCTGCAATTTCTATGGCGCCCCTACAGCGGTTATTATGTGCCTGGACAATGCATTTTCAGAGGCGCGTCTCGTTGATATCGGTATCGCGCTCGGATATTTTGTCCTGATAGCGCACAATTTAGGTCTATCGACATGTCCCATCGGCCTTATCAATGCGTATGAAGATGATATAAAAGAGATACTCAATATCCCCGACAACAAAGACGTCGTCATCGGCCTCGCCCTGGGCTATCGGGATGACTCAAGCCCCATCAACGAATTCACCTCGCCGAGGGACAGTGTGGATAATTTTATACATTGGATAGATTAGGGACGATTCTTCATGGTCGGGGCGACTGGATTCGAACCAGCGACTTCTTGCTCCCAAAGCAAGCGCGCTAAACCATGCTGCGCCACGCCCCGAACAGTCTCCAGCATATCATAGAAAACCCTGCAATTCAATAACTACACCCGGTTGGCGTGGCGGGATAAGGACGTTGACTTTTAAGGCTTCTTTGGCTCACAATAGTAGGTCATGATCGGAATATCAAAACTGTATTGCGGCGCCGTTGAGGCGTCCGACCCGTTGCGGTACGGCAGGGAGTCTTCGCGGCTTCCCTCGCACCTTCTCCAGTTCTCGCACGACAAGAAACCTGTTGTCGTGTGGAACATGACAAAACGGTGTAACCTTCACTGTGTTCATTGCTATGCCTTTGCTGAGGGCGAACATTACAAGGGCGACGAACTGTCGACGGATGAGGGCAGGGCGCTCATCGACGACCTGGCATCCTTCGGATCTCCGGTCATCCTGTTTTCAGGAGGCGAACCTGTTTTACGGGAGGACCTGCCCGACCTTATCGATTATGCCGTAAAAAAGGGTTTAAGGGCAGTTATCTCGACGAACGGGACTCTCATAACACCGGAAAAAGCACGGATCTTTGCACGGCATAACCTGTCGTACATCGGGGTAAGCCTTGACGGGTTGAGCGAGATCAATGATGCATTCCGGGGGGTCCGCGGAGCATTTGCGAAAGCGATCGAAGGGATCCGGAACGCGCGCGACGCGGGGATCAAGGTGGGCCTGCGTTTTACCATCAATAAGAGAAACGTCGAAGAGATACCGAAGATCTTTGACCTCCTCGAAAGGGAGAATGTCCAGCGCATCTGCTTCTATCATCTCGTTTATGCGGGCAGGGGCTCGAAGCTCATTGAAGAAGACCTCTCGCACGAGGAAAGCCGCCGGGCAGTGAACCTGATCATGGACAGGACGAAGTCCCTTTTCGACAGGGGCTTCTCCCCGGAGGTCCTGACCGTGGATAATCACGCTGACGGGCCGTTCATCTATCTCAGGCTTCTGAAAGAAGATCCCCGGAGGGCCGCCGAGGTGCTTGAGCTTCTCAAAATGAATGAAGGCAACTCTTCCGGTATCGGCATTGCCTGCATCGATGAAAGAGGCAACGTCCATGCCGATCAGTTCTGGCGCCATTTAAGCTTTGGCAATGTTCGTGAGCGCCGCTTCAGTGCGATCTGGACGGACCTTTCGAACCCGGTCATGGCGAAACTCAAAGCAAAAGGGAAACACGTGCACGGACGGTGTGCCGCATGCAGATGGCTTGATGTCTGCGCCGGTAATTTCCGCGTTCGCGCCGAAGCGGCGACGGGCGACCTCTGGGCCCACGACCCGCAGTGTTACCTGACCGATGCTGAAATAGCGTGAAGACGGACCGGTCGTATGTCGTTTAAGGAGGCTCCCATGTATTATTCCACCCATCGTCCAAGAAGGCTCAGGAAAAACGAACACTTCAGGAGCATGGTACGTGAGACCGCAATTTCGCCGGATTCGCTTATTTACCCCGTGTTTGTAAAAGAAATGAGCGAGCGCGAAGTGCCTGTCGAATCAATGCCGGGCATCAGCCAATTCTCTCCGGAGGGCATCCTGGGAGAGGTTGAGGGCATCCTTAACGCCGGGGTGCGGGCCATCCTGGTGTTCGGAATACCTGAAGAAAAGGATGAAACAGGAAGCGGGGCCTACGATAAGAACGGGATCGTCCAGCGGGTGGTAAGAGGCATCAAAAGCCGTTTCGGGAACGATATACTTGTTGTCACCGACGTGTGCATGTGTGAATACACAAGCCACGGGCATTGCGGAATCGTAAAAGATGGATATGTCGATAATGACGAATCGGTCAAGCTGCTCGCCCGGAGCGCCCTGTCGCATGTTCTGGCGGGAGCCGACATGGTTGCCCCGTCCGACATGATGGACGGCAGGATCCACGCCGTCAGGGAGATCCTTGACCTGCACGGGGACTATAACGTCCCGATCATGGCGTATTCGGCCAAGTATGCATCGTGCCTCTACGGGCCCTTTCGGGACGCGGCAGAATCAGCCCCGCAGTTCGGCGACCGCAAATCCTACCAGATGGACCCGTCAAACGCGCGCGAAGCAATAAGGGAGATCGAGCTCGATATCGAGGAAGGCGCCGACATAATCATGGTTAAACCGGCATTGTTCTATCTTGATATTCTCAAGGCCGCGAGAGAGCGGTTCGATGTGCCGCTCGCGGCATACAGTGTAAGTGGTGAATATGCCATGATAAAGCTCGCCGCAGAGAAAGGCTGGCTGGATTATAAGAGGGCGGTCCTTGAATCGACAACGAGCATCCGGCGTGCGGGCGCCGATATCATCATCACATATTTTGCGAAAGAACTGTGCACATGGGCGAAAGAACATACCCTTTAAGGATGGTGGCGTGGGAGCTCACGCGCAACTGCAACCTTGCGTGCATCCACTGCCGCGCTAAAGCCGCGAACGGTCCGTTTGAGGGCGAACTGTCGACGGGTGAGTGCAGAAAGATCATTGATGATATTGCAGGTTTTTCCACCCCGACGGTTATACTGACCGGTGGCGAGCCGCTCATGAGGCCCGACCTTTTCGACATTATAGAATATGGAGAGAAAAAAGGCTTGCGGATGGTGATAGCCGTCAACGGAACACTCCTCGATGGAGTCACCGCCGCGAAACTGAAAGCTGGAGGGATACGGAGGGTGAGCCTCAGCATTGACGGCAAAGACCGGCAAAGCCACGACTCCTTTCGGGGGGTTGAGGGTTCGTTTGATTCCGTAGTGAATGCCGCGAATATTCTTCAGGCCATCGGTTTACCCTTCCAGATCAATACGACCGTCACTGCGCTCAATGTGAACGGGATAGACGACATATATTCCCTTGCCAGGTCACTCGGCGCTCAGGCATGGCACGTCTTTCTCCTCGTCCCGGTAGGAAGGGGCAAGGGCCTAAAAGGAAAGGAGTTATCCGCGGGCGATTATGAGGATGTCCTCCATCACCTGCGCGGGATCGAGATGAAGAAAGAACTCGAGATCAAGGTCACATGCGCGCCGCATTATTACCGGATCGTGACCGAAGACGGAGGTGTCCCCCAAAGCGCCGGATGCCTGGCAGGGAAAAGCTTTATGTTCATCTCCCACCGCGGGCAGGCCCAGCCGTGCGGCTACCTCGAGATCAATTGCGGCGACGTACGCCTCGATGGCGTAAAGAAGACCTGGCAGGACTCGCCCATATTCGCCGACCTTCGCGACCTCTCATCCTATCGCGGAAAATGCGGCGCATGCCGCTACATCCGCATCTGCGGCGGCTGCCGCGCCCGTGCATTCGAAGCGACAGGGGATTATCGCGAAGCGGAACCGTTGTGTTCTTACGTAAATCGTAAAACGTAAGATGTAAATTAATCGTACCGAGATGCAGACCCTTGGTTTCTCACTTGCTTACGTTTCACGATTTACGATTTACGGTCTTCATCCGTTATTGACATCGTGTTTTTCTATGCTGATATTGCACATATGACGCACATTTATCACCAGAAGGAGAGGCCGTGAACAGACTGAGCAATGAGAGGTCCGCGTACTTGAGACATGCAGCGAACCAGAAGATCGACTGGCATCCCTGGTCGGAAGAGGCGTTTGAAAAGGCGGCCCGGGAGAATAAACCGGTTTTTTTGAGCTCGGGAGCGATCTGGTGCCATTGGTGCCACGTAATGGCAAAAGAAAGCTTTGAGAATGACGAAATAGCTCAGATCATGAATGAAAAGTTTATCGCTGTCAAGCTTGATCGCGATGAGCGCCCGGACATTGACCGGCGGTATCAACAGGCGGTCGCCGCAATGGGTCAGAGCGGGGGATGGCCGCTCAGTGTCTTTTTGACCCCCGACAAGAAGCCGTTTTTCGGCGGGACGTATTTCCCGCCGGTAGAAAACTTCGGAAGACCTTCATTTTCCATGATCCTTCTCGCGATAAGCCATTATTACAAGGAAAAACGGGACGAGATCGAAGAGCAGAGCGCCCTTTTCATGAGCGCCCTGAAGTCGGACGGCGCAGCCAGGGTATCACTTTCAATGGACACAATTGATGCGGCTGCGGAAAAGATGCTGACCCCCGTCGATAAGGTGCATGGCGGTTTCGGCAGTGCTCCAAAGTTTCCGATGTCAGGCTCCCTTGAGTTTCTCCTTGGCCGATATTTCATCTCCGGAAATGAAGAGATTGCGGCTGCCCTCAAAAAAACACTCTATGCTATGGCGCTGGGAGGTTTTCACGATCAGATAGGCGGGGGCTTCCACCGGTACTCGACAGACGAGGCGTGGGGAGTGCCCCACTTTGAAAAGATGACGGATGATAACGCCTGGCTTCTCAGGAATTATTGCGACGCTTACCGGGTTTTTGGCGATCCCTATTTTAAGGAAGTTGCGGAAGGTATTGTCGGATTTGTGGATAAGGAATTATCCGACCCGGCAGGCGGTTTTTATGCGAGCATGGATGCCGATGTGACGCCGGACGATGAAGGCGGGTATTTTACGTGGACACGCGATGAGTTGAAGAGGGTATTGACGGATGAAGAGTTTGAGGCAGTTTCGAGGAATCTGTTCAATCCCCGGAATGCCGTGCATCACGCCCCGAATAAGGTCGTCCTGTCCATTGTCGAGAATATCGATGATATTGCCGTAAAAACCGGGAAGCATGTGCCGGAACTCCGGACGGTTATCGATTCCGGGATACAGAAGCTTCTCGCCGCGCGGGAAAAAAGGCAGAAACCTTATATTGATACGGCACTTTACAGTTCTCTGAACGGCATGATGATATCAGCATACTGCAAGGCATTTAGGACATTCGGTGATCGACGCGTACTTGACCGGGCCATAGCTGCCATCGGCACCATCCTTTCCGTCAATGTGCGCGATAATGAATTGTATCATTCGGAAGGCGTGAAAGCCCTTTTTGAGGATTACGCATATCTGTGCGAAGCGCTTATCGGTTGCTATGAAGCGACGGGCGAAGACTCCTATTTCCATGATGCGAGACGCCTGTTCGATACGTGCCTTGAACGTTTCTGGGACACCGGGGGATGGGGGTTCTTCGATACCGAGACCGAGGTTATCGGTCTTCGCCTGAAAGGCATCGAAGATGTACCGCGGCCGTCGCCGAATGCAGTTGCCATAATAGTGCTCCTGAAGCTTGCAGCAATATCCGGTGACGAAGACTACCGTTCGTATGCAGAGGATTCGCTCAAGGCCTTCCTGCCGGATGCCAATTCCCTGTCAATCCACGGCGGGTACTTCTTCTGTGCATTGGAAGCCTTTTTCCGGATGCTGAAGCTCGAAGTCCACACCGGCCCGAAATCCGATATCGCCGAAGCGGCCCGCACCGCGTATTACCCCTATTCGGTCATTTCCTACAGCGACACTGGAGAAGAGATTGTCGTCCCCTGTGCCGGCACAACATGCTACGAACCGGTCGGCACGGCGCAGGCCCTGAATGAATTCCTGGAATCGAAAAAAGACACGGCGTAAGGCGTAAACAAACACGGCGTAAGGCGTAAGGCGTGAGGCGTGAGGCGTGAGGCAGGTCTTACCTTGCGCGTCATTCCGGGCCGAGGTACCCTTGGTGCCGGAATCCACATCCTGCCGTCATTCCGGGCATCGGAGGCTGTGTCGCAATTCCCCCAACGCCGTCATCCAAGGCAGATACTCATGCGACACAGAAGCCTACCCCCCCAGTCGTCCCGGGCAGATACTCATGCGACACAGAAGCCTAC
>CAIQJW010000078.1 GCA_903872255.1 uncultured delta proteobacterium
CGAGCGCGACAGCAAACGCCAACTGGTCCCCGCAGCCCTACGGCCCGAGTACGTGACTGTCCGCTACATAGTGCCCATAGCCAACAACGAGCCCGCCGTGGGCTACGACATCAATTCGGAACCGATCCGGCGTGACGCCATCAACCGGGCCAGGGCATCGAAAAACATGGCCGTGACCTCGCCCATCCAGCTAGTGCAGGAACAGAGAAAGCGGATCGGTATCCTCGAGCTTGCGCCGGTGGTGAACGCCCCGATGGCAGGCGCCAGGGGCGCGGCAACAGAGATTGCCGGTTTTGCCGTGGCGGTGACCAAGATCGACGAGATGGTCCAGATCGCGACCCGGGGCAAGGTTCCGGCGGGACTGGTGTTCCAGTTGATAGACCCCCATGCGCCTGCCGACCAGGGTTTGCTCTACCGTTCCGATGCATCCGACGCGAACAGCAAACCGCTGACATCGGCTCCCGAATGGAAGACCGCGCTGCGCATGGGCGACCGCGACTGGGAGCTGTCGGTCTTCACCGCGAAAAGCTACCGGCAGCAGCACCGGCCCTGGATGGCCTGGGTGGCAGGTGTGGCGGGGCTCATGTTCGCCACGCTCCTTCAGGTCCTCATGCTCGGCATGACCGGCCGGACGGCCGTGATCGAGCGAAAGAGCGAGGCGCTGAAGACAAGCGAGGAGCGCTACTATCGTCTGTTCAATGACAGCCCCCTTCCGATGTGGCTGTACGAGGCCGGCAGCCGGCGGTTCCTTATGGTCAACCATCGGGCGGTGGCGCATTACGGGTGGACGGAAGAGGCCTTTCTGAAAATGGCCCTGCCCGACATTCTGATACCCGGGGACGGACCCGCTTTAAGCGATATCCCGATGGGTCAATCCATCCCCGAAAATGCCGCTGAATGCCGCCACATCAGGCCGGACGGCTCGGTAATAGATGTGGTTGTCCATTCATCACCGGCCAAATTCGGCGACCTCGATGCCCGGCTGGAAGTGATCCAGGATATCACCGAGAACAAGAAGAATCGGGAGCAGTTGCTGTTGGCCGATAGGGAAAAGGAACTCGCAAAAGCCGCCACAAAGGCAAAAAGCGAGTTTCTGGCGAGCATGAGTCATGAAATACGCACGCCAATGAACGCGATTATCGGCATGGCTGATTTGCTTCTCGAGAGCCCGCTGACCGTTGAACAGGCTAAATATGTCAATATATTCAGGAATGCAGGCGAAAATCTGCTGCACATCATTAATGACATACTCGATTTTTCCAAGATCGAGGCTGGCCAGATACCCCTCGAATCAATTGCTTTTAGCTTGCGCGGCCTGCTTCATGAATTAGTGGACATTATGACCTTTAAAGCCGCCGAGAAGGGTATCGCCCTTACTTGTACGGTAGCTCAGGATGTTGACGACCAATTGGCCGGAGACCCGAACAGGATCAGCCAAATATTGCTTAACCTCGTCGGTAACGCTCTCAAATTTACGGATAGGGGAGGTGTGCACATCTCGGTAGAAAAGGTCGAAGACAGGCCTTCCGATGCTGAGCAGTCATCCGACGCAGTGCACCTGCTCTTTATGGTCAAAGATACGGGAATCGGCATTCCCCCGCAAATGGTTGACACTATTTTTGACAAATTTACCCAGGCTGATACCTCTATTTCCCGCAAGTTCGGGGGCACCGGGCTTGGCCTCGCCATCTGCCGACAACTGGTAAAGCTCATGGACGGAAAATTATGGGTCGAAAGCGCCGAAGGAGTCGGCAGCACTTTTTGTTTTAATCTTTCTCTGAAAAGAGGCGTTCAGGGATCTTTTGCCGATACGTCAGACCGGGGTCCGCAGACTGCCGCCAATAAGGAGACCGGGGCAACTCAAAGCCCCCTAAAGATACTTATCGTGGAAGACAATGAGGACAATCGTCTCCTGTTGCTGTCCTACGTTGCAAAGCTTCCTCATAGCATACAGATTGCGGTCAACGGTGCGGAAGCTGTAGAAAAAATAGCTGATGGGGAATCATACGATATTATTTTCATGGATGTTCAGATGCCCGTGATGGACGGTTACACCGCAACGGGGCGCATCAGATCTTTGGAGAGCGACCGCAATCTCAAGCCCGCAATTATTGTGGCCTTGACCGCTCACGCCTTGAAGGAAGACGCGCGGAAAAGCATTGTCGCCGGTTGCAATGGGCATCTCACGAAACCGATCAGGAAACAGGAATTTCTTTCTGCCCTGGAAGTTTTTAGACGTGAAATTCCATCCGGCTGAAACCGGATATGATGCCCTGGCTGTCGAGAATCCATTACAAAATATCATATTGCGAGGTGGTGCATGACAGATGAAATAATTCAGTCTTCGAGCGAGACTATGAAGAAAATTGCGGGGAACATCGAACAGGTCATGAAGGGTCAATCCTCGGCGATACGCAAACTTCTCGTGGCTTTTGCCAGTGGAGGCCATGTCCTTCTTGAAGATTTTCCAGGCACAGGCAAAACTACCCTTGCAAAGGCGCTTGCCCTCTCTACCAATGTAAAATTCAGCCGAATACAATTTACGCCGGACCTTTTACCCTCTGATATTCTCGGTGTTTCAGTCTTCGACCAGCACAATCAGTCGTTTCATTTTCACAAAGGGCCTATCTTTACAAACATCCTGTTGTCCGATGAAATAAACCGGGCCTCACCAAGGACGCAGTCGGCGCTGCTTGAGGCTATGGCTGAAAACCAGGTAACCATCGAGGGCAACACCTACAGATTTGACGACATCTTTTTTGTTATAGCCACGCAAAATCCTGTTGAATTTCGCGGCACGTACCCCCTGCCGGAGGCCCAAATGGACCGTTTTGCGCTCAAGTTCAGCCTCGGATACGTGACGCCGGAAGAGGAAGTGGCCATGTTGTCATCGCAGGAGATCAGGCATCCAATTGAAGACATCTCGGCGTGCGTATCGGTGGAAGATGTTCTTGACCTCAGACGCAATGTGAAAAAAGTGCGGATAAGCGATGAGCTGAAGCGCTACATCGTGGATGTTGTCGGTGCGACAAGGACTACGCCCGGCATCCAGCTTGGGGCAAGCCCGCGGGCTTCCCTGGCTTTGATAAAAGCCGCACAGGCTGTCGCTCTCTTAGATGGCAGGGATTTTGTGATCCCAGAGCATATCCAGGAGATCGCAGCCCATGTTATTGCCCACCGGACAGTCATAGACCCTCAGGCGCGTTTTTCCGGCGTCACGGCGGAGTCGATTCTCGATGATATTATAAAGAAGATCCCCGTGCCCGCATAGGTTGAACGATGAAGCGGATGGTATACATTTGGTTCCGGGCGTTTTCCGGGTTCAGGCACCGCGTGACCAGACGGTTCACGCCTGTGGGAAGGTTCGTTCTGGCCGGGATCGCGGCATCTGCTATTTTTGGCCTGGATACGACGAAAACCACGGCGTATCAGGCATTTACGTGTCTGGTAGCGCTCATTGCAGTTGCTCTTGTCTGGAATATGTTTTTCCGGGTAAACCTTACGGCCTTAAGGATTTTGCCGCGTTTCGGTTCTGCAGGACAGATGTTGTCGTATCGAATTAAAGTTATTCATTCCGGTGATAAACAATTGAATGGATTATTTCTGCTTGAGAACCTGCCGGACCCCCGGCCGTCTTTCGCCGATTATGTCAAGGCCGGGTTTGGCCTTAAGAAAGAATACCGGCGTTGGGAGCAGCTCATCGCTATGAATCAGGTTGCTGTAGCTGACAAGCAATCAATACCCGTGCTGATGCCAAAAAGTGAGGTTGAGATCAAGGCCGGGTTCGTGCCCTTGAGGAGGGGCCGCATTGAGTTCGAATCGTTGTCGGTGGGCAGGGCCGACCTGTTTGGCCTCATCAATGCGTATGCCACCGTGCCCTTGAAACAGCATGTCCTCATCCTGCCGAAACGTTATGTTCTGCCCGATATCAAACTTCCCGGCAACCGTGCATACCAGTTGGGCGGCGTTGCCCTGTCAACTTCGGTGGCAGACTCGGAAGAGTTCCAGTCGCTCAGGGAATACAGGCCCGGCGACCCGCCGCGCAAGATCCATTGGAAAAGCTGGGCAAAGACCGGCAAGCCCATTATCAAGGAATACCAGGATGAGTTTTTTGTGAGGCATGCCCTGATACTGGACACGTTCATGGAAGGGGAATTGAGTGAAGTGTTTGAAGAGGCAATATCGGTAGCCGCATCGTTTGCATGCACGGTCCAGACCCAGGAGTCGCTGCTCGACTTGATGTTTGTCGGTACCGAAGCCTTTTGCGAGACTATCGGAAGGGGCCAGGGGCAGATCGAGCACTTTCTGGAGATACTTGCCTGTGTGAGACCCCGCTACGACAAGGCGTTTTCCGTCCTTAATCATCACGTGGTTTCAAGGCGCCCCGTTATAAGCGGCTGCGTTTGCGTTCTGCTTGCGTGGGATAAAGACAGGAGCGATTTCGTCCACAACCTGCATGTGCTTGGATTGCAGCCCCTTGTCATTGTCATCACGAACCCGGAGTTTTCGAATGTGCCTGCCCTTGAGAGTGTTGAGGAGAAACCGGGATGGCTCTACCTGCTCACTACGGGTAAGATCGAAGAGGGGCTCGCGAAAATATGAGTACACCACCCCTTTTTCTCGGCGCGACAATGCTTTTTTGGGGCTGGCAGGCTGGATTTCTCTGGTTTGGTGTTGCAGGGGCTGTCATCCTTGAAGGGTCACGGCTCATCGGGTTGCGATGGGACCTGTCTCCAACTGATCTGAAACGTGTCGTTTATCTGTGCGATCTCCTGCTCATCGGCGGGATCGTCTATGTTTTCTTAACGGCCGGCAGGGCAAATTTCGTGGATGCGATGATATCCTTGCTGCGGGCAACCCCGCTTGCCATACTTCCGCTTATCGTCGCACAGACGTACAGCGCCGTGAATAAAATAGATATCAACCTGCTGAGGCTTGTCGTCAGTAAGAAGCGTGCACAGAAAAAGGACCAACCGCCAAGACTGGTCGATCTTTCCTTCCCCTATTTTGCGATCTGCCTCTTGTCGGCAAGCGCCGCAAATATCAGGACCCCGTGGTTCTATGCAGGGTTCGCAGTTTTGCTGGCGTGGGCGCTGCGGGCACATCGTCCGAAGGCCTTCTCGCCCGTCGTCTGGATGCTTCTCATCGTTTCGGTCGGAGGCCTGGGATTTGTCGGCCACATCGGACTCAATAAGCTGCAGGGTGTTGTGGAGGAGTTTGCCGTGGCAGCCCAGGTGCCGGGCGAAGCTCCCGATGCATATAAAAGCAAAACGGCGATCGGTCGTATCGGTTCGCTGAAACTCTCCGAGAAGATCCTACTCCGGGTGATGACGGATAAAGAAGGGCCCCGGGCGCCTTTTCTTCTGCAGGATGCCGGTTATGATATGTATGGCGCATCCACGTGGTTTGCCCGCGGCTCTGTCTTTAAGCCCGTCAAGCCCGGCCAGAATGGCACAACCTGGGATCTTCACAATGTGCCTGCCCCGAAAAAGATCATGAGCATATCGGCGTATCTAAAGGGAGGCAAGGGGATACTGGCCCTGCCGCGCGGCGCATCGCACATAGAGAATTTGCCGGTGAGGGATATGAAGCTAAGCGGGTTCGGGACCGTGACGGTTGGTGACGGCCCCGCTCTTGTGAATTACATGGTCCGGTTTGACACAAATGCCGCTCAGCTGGCGCCGCAGCAGGAGGCAGACCTGAAGTTTCCTCGCGATATGTCCCCCGTGTTATCTAAGCTGGTTGACGACCTTCAGCTCAAAACAAGATCGCCCCACGAGGTCATTCAGACCGTGACCCGGTATTTCAACGACAATTTTCACTATTCGACATACACAAAGAGCGTTGAGATGAAAGACCCCATTCAGGATTTTCTTGTGAGGTCCAGATCCGGGCACTGTGAATATTTTGCTACGGCGACCGTCCTCGTGCTCAGGGCAGCCGGAATTCCTGCCCGGTATGCAACAGGCTATGCTGTCCAGGAATACAGTCCGCTGGAAAAGACGTATATCGTGAGATCGAAACACGCCCATGCCTGGGCACTTGCCTTTGTTGACGGTGCCTGGCGTGATGTGGACACCACCCCGTCTTCGTGGTACGACGCCGAAAAGAACGATTCGGGGCTCACGGCTGTTACCGATCTGTGGTCATGGCTCGTTTTCAAGGTTTCCGGGCTGATATGGAGCGATCAAAAGAGCATGTTTGCGTATTATCTCATATGGATCGCCGTACCTATCGTCATCATATTCGTGTGGAGGTTGTATCTCAAAAAACGGGTCTTCCTGCGAAAAACAAAGCAGAAGCCAAAGGCCGTCAGTTTGCCTCAAATGGGAAAGGATTCGGAGTTCTACGCTATCGAAAGCGAATTGACCCGGCGAGGGCTCAGCCGTCAAACATGGGAACCCGTTAACGTATGGATCAACAGGATTTGTTTCGATACTGCCACGCCCGACCTGCTAAAGCAGATCGTGTCACTCCATGATCGATACCGGTTTGATCCTGACGGATTAAGCCGAGAAGAGCGCGAAGCCCTGAAAGAAGCTGCACGAACATGGCTTGCGGACACTGGCAACCGGTAAAGTTCCCCGACAAGGCCTCCGTGACGACGGTCCCCTACATGTTCAAGGTCAGTCAGCAGGCAGGAGGGGCAATGGGATTCCAGCAGATAATGCCCTGCACCCCGGTATATGCGAAATTGCCGTGAATGACCCTTCCGGAGGTTCCTTTTTCGTTTCATACCGGGAAGAGTGCAATGAAGTTGGGGCAGCATAAAGAAAAGAAGAAAGTGACAGATTGGCAGCCGTATGGGAAGATTGATGATGATTGGTAATCCACGGGGGGGGGTTAACGTGCTTACGAAATTTGGATTAATACTGGGGTGCATGCTCGTATTTCTTGTTTCGGCGGTTCAGGCTGCCGACGACAACAAGGCGGATCTGCATACCAACGAGACGGAGCTGGCTAAAAAGGTGCAGAACCCCATATCGGACCTTGTGAGCATACCGTTCCAGAACAACATCAATTTCGGGTACGGATCAAGGAAGAACACCCAGTATATCCTTAACATACAACCCGTTGTCCCATTGAGCCTCAATAAGGAGTGGAACCTCATCGTGAGGACGCTTATCCCGGTAGCGGACCAGCCCGTGCCAGAGAGGAAATTTGGTCTTGGAGACGTCCAGATGACACTGCTCCTTTCCTCTGCCACGTCGGGCAAACTCACCTGGGGTTTGGGCCCAATTTTCCAGTTCCCAACCGCTACGGGCGATTCCCTGGGCCAGGGCAAATGGGCCGCCGGACCAACGGCAGCCGTCATCCTTATGAAAGGCCCGTGGGTCGTGGGGGTGATCGGGAACAACATCTGGTCCTACGCAGGCGAGAGCGACCGTCCTGCAGTAAACCAGTTCCAGGTCCAACCCTTAATAAACTACAACCTTCCCAAAGGTTGGTATATTTCCGTATCGCCCCTTATCACGGCGAACTGGAAAGCGGATTATGCAAGCGACCGGTGGACGGTCCCCTTGGGCGGCGGTGTGGGGAAGATCTTCAAGATCGGGAAATTAGCCTTCAACGGTTCGCTGGCAGCCTTTGGTAACGTGGTTAAACCCGAGGCGGGCCCTGACTGGTCTATCCGGGCGCAGATAGGCATCCTTCTGCCGAAGGCCCTGTTTGACTAAGGAAAGTTCACGGGGAGAGTGCACGCAGGATGATGCCGGGATCACTATGAAATATTTGCTATTCACCGAAATGTGATAAACTGCTGATTAACTTATTCTCTTCGCTCTTTACTGCCAGGTAATTAGAGCCTTGGAAGTTTTCCATGTCAAAATTATAGTCAAAAAAATTAACAGATTTTGGAAATATTTTGCCTACAACAAACCCGTTGTTTTTGAAATGCCTGTAGAAATCGGTTAATAAATGGCGGGAAGCGATATTAAAGATTCCGTACTCGAATTGCACGACCTTAACATTTTTTATTTGATCGCCAAATCCTTCAATAACCTTAAAATCCATTCCCTCTACATCGACTTTCAAAAAATCGATCGATTTAATGGCCCTTTCTTTCAAATAATCGGACGCCCTCCGCGTTTTGCATTCGATTTCCTGATTGTAGTATTCATCATAAAATTGCATGTCGTCTATTTTGCATCCCGTTGCCATTTTATCGTTGGATCCCAAACTGACAGAGATGACTCCTTCTTCGCTGGAAAGACCGAAATTATTCGGTATTACATTTTCTAAATTTTCGGTATTTCTTATTAATTCCATATATGTTGACGGGACAATCTCAAACGCGTGGATCGTGCATGATGGGAATAATGTTGTTGCCATCTGACACCACTCGCCTTTGTTGGCGCCAACATCGAAAATGCACTTCGGATCAAACTTTGATAATAATTTTAATACTCGCAACTCTCCGTTACGCACCATATTAAAATCCACATTATTCAGGCATCTGTGGAAGGCGTCAACACTTCGCAGAATGGCTTCGGTAAAGGACCGCCCACGATATCTACACAGAAATCTGCCCATGCGACGGGAGATTCTCACAATTTATCCTCATTAATTTTTTATATAGATTGTTCCCTGCAAATCCTTTCAACAATTTACCATGCGTGACTTTGCATTTCAAAACAATCTTATAATATTTGGCGACAGCCCACTGATATGAAAAAGTTGCCGGTCATCCGAATATGTTTTTCAACCGTTCCCTGTCGGGCATAAGCCTGTCGTAATTTTCCGGCAAATATTCCAGGGTCACGGACCCTTTCCAATGCATGTCTTTCGCCACTTCAAGCAGGGAAATACCGGACCCTTCAGACGGGACGCTTTGCAAGGCCTTGCCGGATCCAGGGTCTGTCCGGCCCTCTGACAGGCGGATATCCACGATGTTATCAGAATATTGCCTTATTAGCTCAATTGCGTACTGTTCTGTGACGCTCGACGTATCAAGGACCATCGGAAGCTTATATTGCATTAACTCCTCGGGAGTGAATAACCTGCTGCTGCTTGTGAACGTCTCGATCGCTACCGTTACTGGGGTTTTCCCCTGAAGGGTCTTTATGTATGATAATGCATTAGCTTGAAAATCAGGTTTTCTTGCTTTTGCTATATGATTCTCAGGATGAAAAACCAGGAAATGAGCGTTGACCCTGAACGAAAACCTGATAACCGGCAGTGCCCATGACAGGAACGCATTGGCGGAAAGACGCCCGTGGGGCGCATGGACTGAGTTGACGACTATGTTATTGCCCCGCACGTACTCCTTCAACTCGTTAAGCCGCCCGACAATGGACCAGAATTCCTGCATGTCGTGGGGCAGCGCGAGCTCTATGGGGATGTTTTCGAGGCCGGAGAGCCATTTTGAAAAATCATCGAAATGTACAGGTCTGCGGATAGAAAATTTCATCCGACAGTATATCACAGTATCAAATCAATAAAGGTCCCAATTTACTGTTGCTTGGCAACGGCTATTGGGCGAAAATAAATACACCGCGCAGCAAACGGTAGATCTGGGCGGGCCTTTTCCGCATGCAGATGCAGCACGATGTTGTGGAAAGGTTCCCTATATTATTCTTCTGGAGGACTATATGAAAAGAGGCCCAAAATGCCCCGTATGCGGATCTCTTCAAATTAAAGTATTGCCTGAGTCTGATTCTAAAGATAAAGATCATAGCGGGAACAAAGAGGAAGGGAATTCCGAGAAAAAGGGAGCCTGGAAATGCTACGATTGCTACCGGCATTTCGAAAAGCCTGATGAGACATCATAAGGGAAGAAAGACCCGATCACCTTGAATAACGATCTCATCGCTCTGGCCACAGCTATTGTATCATCTGCAGCAGATTTCCAGGGTAATTCTGAAGAGGGCCGCGTCTATCGTCGGCCATGCTTGATGAAATCCTTTCTTGCTGATAATTTCGGTCCGTGGCATAATCTTTAATCGGATTCATCTGGCAGAAGAGTATTCAGGGATACATGGGGCCAAATCCTGCGGCGAATCGCCAGACGGTCCGGAGCAGGCGTAATAAAACTAAAAGAAAGGGGAAAACAATGGGTGATGCCGTAATAAAATGTTTCTCCTTTGGAAAAGAGTTGCCGCTCGACGCAGTATTTTACACGAATTGTGGAAAACACCTCGAAGAAGAGAAGACACAGGAGGTTTTATGACCCAACATGATGACCGGGAACAACGAATAGAAAAGATATTGGGCCCGGACAATCTGACTGTCTCGTTGAAATCGCTGGCGCTTTACCGGGATTATCTCAGAA
>CAIQJW010000079.1 GCA_903872255.1 uncultured delta proteobacterium
ACCTCAAGTAACAAGCAGTTCTTATATTAAAGGACAACAAAGATGGGATTATTGCGATTGCTTCTCGCTTGCTCAGTGGCTGTCGGCCACGCCGGTGGACTGTTTGGGGTCAGACTAGTTAATGGCCTAACGGCAGTGGAATCGTTTTTCGTTATTTCCGGTTTCTATATGTCTATGGTAATACACGAGAAATACTCGAGGCATGACCGGTGGTATCGCCTATTTTGGACAAGTCGATATCTACGTTTGGCGCCCCTCTATGTCTTGGTATCGGCAACAACAGTTGTTGCCAGCACCCTTATCGGAGGCAAGTGGTCGACACTTTTTAGCCAAGGCGATTTCTTGACGCTAGCTTCTTCTATTTTTTCGGCATTGTCTCTGATTGGACAAGATATTTTTATGTTCTTCGGTTACGATTTGGCAACGCACAGAATGTATTTTTTGCATAACGTTCTGACCGGGGGGTTAACCACCATAGGGGCGTGGCCGACACCAGGCTACTCATTCCTGCCTATCGAACCTGGATGGAGCATCGGTATCGAGGTATGGTTCTATCTTTTGGCTCCTTTTATCTTGCTGTTGCGTTTGCGTTGGGCGCTTCTGATCGTGGGAGTGAGTCTCGCATCGCGGGCTATCGTGGCTTGGGGACTAGGTTGGTCCTATGATCCATGGAACTATCGATTCTTTCCTAGTGAACTTGTATTCTTCATGATGGGCCATTTCTGCTATCATATTTACGTAAATCCAAGGTATCGTTTCGTTCTGAAGAAACTGGCCTGGTTTACCTGGATAGGAGTTCTACTGTTCGGCGTCATGTATAACCTTATTCCATTATCGCAGGTTATTAAGGGCAATCTGTTTGTATTCGCTATTGCGCTATCCATTCCGGAGATCTTTGTGCTGACCAAACGTTGGTCCATAGATCGCTTATTAGGTGAGTTGTCATATCCAATCTACATCATTCACATGCCGGTTATTGGAGCCTGTACGGTTTTGGGTAAATGGCAGGCACCTGTCGCCCTTGTTTTGACCCTTACGCTGTCTGTGATTGCTTACGTTGTTCTCGAACGTCCAATCGATGTTTGGCGCTCCAGACTGGTGCAGAAGGGTGTCACGTAAAGGCCTCTAATATCCGCAAGGATGTGGTGACGCATCGCGATATTGAAGATCATTTTGTTTTAATATGTTGCGTAACAATTAATTAGTCTTATGAGAAAGGCTTTTATTGGTGGATTTTCGCAGGTTCCAATGCAGGGGATGATCCCTGCTGCTTGGACAGTATATGAAATTCAGATGAACGTAAAAAAATAAGCTATTCAGGCTACGGGTTAATTTTTGGATCCAATCATTGAAAGACATCTTCGGATATGGGCCGAAAAAAAAGCCCTTGGGTTCTATTACAGGCATGAGATTTTTGACCGGATTGCGACATGCATGACACGGGGAAAGACTCTTGAGATTGGATCTGGGCCCGGTTTTTTTAAACAATATCGTGCGGATATAATCTCATCCGATATTATGCCGCTTGATCATCTTGACCTCGTATGTGACGCACACAATCTCCCCTTTCAAGATGCTTCTTTTGGAAATGTGGTAGGTATAGATGTAATTCATCATTTCAAGAATTTGGCATTTTATTTCGATGAGGCAGAACGGGTTCTGAAGCCATCGGGAAGAATTATTCTGGTAGAGCCCTGGATAACGCCTGTCAGTCGGTTTGTATACACATATCTGCATCACGAAGCATGCGATTCTGTCAGTGATCCTTTTTACAATACTTTTGATAAAGAGGATAAAGATCCATGGAGCGGCAACGCTATGCTTCCCTACCTTATATTCAAAAAACGTTCCGAATCTTTTGCGGGCCGCTGGCCTAATCTGAGGGTGATCGATATTAAGACATTTGCCACGTGTGCCTATCTTCTGTCGGGCGGATTTCAGAATATTGGGGTCAGGTCGGAGAAAACAATGTCTTGCCTGATAAAAATGGAAAGGATGTTTCACCCGTATCTTGATTTTCTGGCAGCACATCGGGCGCTAATCGTGCTTGAGAAGGCAAAATAATATTGAAGACGAATATCCCGCGAAGGTGAAGATGATTGATGACGGCCGGGAAAATGGTGGGTTTGCAGCCAGTTTTACCCTGGATCGCAAGGCCCGGTTTGAGTTTGCGGCCCCATGTCCGCGTCGTTCTATAAAATGTATGTTTCTATGCGATTATGTCTAAGGTATCTTACTTCTTAAGGCAGCTTTTCCGTCCAAATTCGGGATTACCTTCGGTAAATATGTGTTACTCGGCAGAAAGCACAGGTATTGACCGGGAGCGCTGGAATTCTCTTTCCGGTAAAAGTTTCTGGATCACGGGAGGGGGAACAGGTTTTGGCCAATCAATTGCATTGTGTCTTGCTTCAGCGGGGTCCCGTGTGTTTGTCAGCGGACGTCGCGGCCAAAAACTGCAGGAAACCGTTGATACGCTGGTAAGATCAGGATTACCCGGATCTGTCTGCATACCGGTTATCATGGATTTGAGCAATCCTGCAGATATTGAAAACGCCTGCACTGTTGTCTCTAGATCATGTCCAGATGGTCTCGATGGCCTGATAAACTGCGCGGCTTTACCCGAAAGGGCCGGTCCGACGCCGCTTTCTTCGGCAACTGTCACATACTGGGATTCGATGATGGCCGTTAATCTCCGCGCGCCGTGGCTAGTGTCCCGCAGCATGGCAGCTATCATGGCTAAGACGGGAATGATCAGAATTCTCAATATGACCTCAACTGCCGGATGGGCAGGTACCGCCGGTGTTGGATTATACAATATCACCAAGGCGGCATTGAACAATTTGACTATGTCTCTGGCGGAGGAGTTGGCGCTTATCTACGAGGAGGCCCATGTTCAGGTAAATGCCGTTGACCCCGGTCAGGCGCGTACGGAAATGAATCAGGGATCTTCGGAAAATCCTGACAGTATTCTTCCTCTTGTCATAAAACTGTTAACGTACCCTAATAACGGGCCAAACGGAAAATTTTTTCACAAGGACGGACGGTTTTTAGATTTTGGTTTCAGCACACCATTTGAGAAGGAGCTATGATGAAGAGTACTTTTGTACGATTAATTTCGCGCCGGATGATCCGGTGCTTAAGGGCATGGCCGGTTTCACGCAAAGCCAGCGAGTACCTGTCACGGTGCAAGCAGAAAATTATTAAACCGGCCGATTCTATCTACCCGATTTCAATTCCTGATATGTCTTTTCAAACAAACCAGGACATGATTCTTCTGGAACTTCCGCCGCGCTATCTTCCTATCCTTCCGAATGGCATTGGCTACGTTCATAATATTCTGAAATCTACTGGAATTCGCTTGCAGACAATTGACCTGAATATTATCATGTACCACCGTTTTCATTCCAAGCGGATTGCCGAGGGATGGACCGCCGTGGAAGGTGACATTCCAATGGAGGATCCCTGGGACAATATCAATTGTGACGCCTGGAGTACGGACGAGATCCTGGATTTTTTCCGCAACGATATTGACGAAGTAATCACAGGACTTATTGCGGCCCATCCCAAAATGGTAGGATTTTCATTGAACGGTTTTAACCGTGTTTTGGCGAACCGAATAGCTGCTCAATTGCGTGAAGCTATCCCGGACACCATTATCCTGGTCGGCGGGTATGATTGTGTGTATCATACCGTCGGGCCACGGGTCTTTGATAACTTTGATTACATGTTTATTGGAGAAGCGGAAATGACGCTCCCTTCACTTATAGACTCGCTTATGAAAGGGTCACGACCAGGAAACCTTCCGGGGATCATCTCACGCTACGATAAGCCGGCTCGTGTCTGGGAACCTGCACCTCTGCCAACAGATCTCGATATGTTTGGTTTTCCGCATTATGAGTGGGCCGATATAGATCTATACCGCTATTATAACGGATACAGATTGGTTCCGATTACGGCCAGCAGGGGCTGCCACTGGGCCCGATGTACTTTCTGCGCGGAGTGTTTTACCTGGAGAGCACGGCAGCCTAAACTGGTGGTGGATGAGATAGAATGGATGAATCATCTCGGGTGCGACCTGTTTCATTTCAACGAGAGCGATCTTAACGGTGATCACGATACATTTGAGGCTATTTGCGATGATATCATTCAGCGGGGCCTTTCTGTTCGCTTGGTCGGCCAATTGCGGGTTGACAAGAAGAATACCCGCAAATTTTACAAGAAGCTTGCCAAAGCAGGATTTTGTTCTTTGCGTTTCGGGGTTGACGGTTGGTCTAAGAATACCCTTCGTCTGCAGAATAAGGGGTATACTATTGAAATGGCGCATCAAAATATACGCGATTGCTTTCTGACAGGTATACCAGTAGATGTCAATATGGTGATTGGAGTCCCGGGTGAAACAGATCAGGACATATCGGAAATGATCGCCAACCTCTTGCATAACAAGCCATTCATCAATAGCATAGCCAGTTTTAACACCCTGATACTTGCAGCCGGCAGCCGTTACTATCAAGATCCCGATAAGTTCAATATCAAGTTCCGGGGTAATCGCGAAGATATCTATGCCAAATATCCGACCAGCATACCTTATGAACTCTGGTACAGCGAAGATCCCTATATCGATCAACCTGTGCGCATTGAGCGAATGCAGCGCATCATTACATCACTTCACGAAAATGGATTTAATGTTGGCCAGTTTGCACAATATATAATTCATAAACGACATGGGCTCGATATGACCGGAACGGATTTACATGCGCACCAGGTTAAGGTCAGCGCATCTTCTGTAATAAATGATAACGACCCAAACGTATTGCCGGCTGGGCTTTTGATCGGAAGTACCACATGGCACGCCCAAAGTCCGCCTAAGTTTCCCGAGTGGATTCAGTTTGATTATGCTGCCCCGGTCCAATTTACCCAACTTATACTCAAACCCCAGGAATCATCTCCCGGAGGCAATGAATACCTGCGGGCTCCGAGAGATTTCTTTCTGCAGGTATTAGGTCCTGACGGAAGCTGGATCGATCTTCTCAATGTTAAAGACAACGTACATGAAGATTCTTTGGATTGGCATGACTGGAAATTTATAAACGAGCAAGGATATTCCACCTATCGGTTGCTGGTCCAATCCAGCGGAATGAGCGACCTGCTGACAATTAATCGTATTTTATTTCAATAGAAAGGGAGTACTACCCGGTTTTTCGCAGGTCATGTTGAAGTCCCCTAACGTGTCCGTACTATTGTCGACCTTTAATGGAAGCGCATTTCTGTCCGAGCAGCTTAAATCTGTCGAAAACCAGTCGTACAAAGATTGGCATCTTCTGGTCAGGGACGACGGGTCTCGTGACGAAACACCCGAAATTCTTCGACAGTTTAAAGACGCTCATCCCGAAAAGGTGACCATTATCGACAATTGCCCGGGAAATGTCGGGCCGAGCCGAAGTTTTGGGCTTTTGCTTGGGGCTGCGAATGCGTCTTATGTGATGTTTTGCGATCAGGATGATATCTGGCTTCCCGATAAAATTGAGCTTACGATGGGCCATATGACAGAGCTTGAGGCCATCTTTGGAATTAATACGCCAGTGTTGGTACACACAGACCTGCAGCTGATCGATGAAAAAAGATCCTGTATTGCCGCGTCGTTCTGGGAATATGGCAGGTTTAAGCCTGACCCGGAACTTAACCGGCTGCTCATGAAAAATTGTGTTACCGGCAATACCGTAATGATCAATAAAGCAATGCAGGACAGTGCGGTGCCTTTTCCGGATGAAATTGCCATGTATGATTGGTGGCTTGCCCTGATTGCCCGCCTTATCGGGAAGATAGGGTATTTGAAGAAGCAGACGATACAGTACAGGCAGCATGGCGGAAACGCTGTAGGGGCGGGGCGATGGCAGATGCGCTGCACCCTGAAGCGGCCCGGGTCTCGATTGCGCAGCTATCTTGCCATCCGCTCAGTACAGGCAGCCATGCTGCTGGAAAGATTCAAGGGATGTATCAATGATCATGACCGGGAATTGCTGGACAATGCTTCACACCTTGCTTCAAGCGATTATTTTTTATCACGGTATCTCATGCTTAAATATCGGCTTTTTACGTACGACTCAGCGAAAAATATTTTCTATTTTCTCTTTGCCTGATTTTTCATACAATGCAAATACTTCATTTACGTGAACTTGACAGTGTAAAGGTCAGCATTATCCTGCTGGATTGGTCCTGCCGGGAAAGTTTCCATATATTTGATTACCTGGATAACCAGAGCATTTCACGCGAGCAATACGAAATCATCTGGATTGAATATTTCGATTTAAGGCCGGATGAAATAGAGAAGCGTATTGAACGCGGTACGGCGAGTCCTGATATCTGGTGCCTGCTGGAGATGCCGAGGCAAAGCTATTACCATAAACATTTTATGTACAACGCCGGGATCTTGCTCGCACGGGGACGGATCATAGTGATCTGCGATTCCGATGCCATGGTAAATCCTACATTTGTGGAGAACATCATTTCCGCCTTTGAAGCTGACAAAAATATTGTTGTCCATCTCGATGAGGTCCGGAATATCGATCGCAAGCATTATCCCTTTGATTACCCGACGATTGCCGAATTCATGGCCGGAAACTGCATAAACTGGAATAATGGAAAGACGACGGGGCTGCGCGAGGGTGCCGACACCCTCCACGATCTTAATTACGGCGCCTGCTTCTGTGCTTTGAAAGAAGACCTGATTGCCGTCGGCGGAGCGGATGAACATATCGATTACCTGGGCCATATCTGCGGCCCCTATGACATGACTTTTCGGCTGGTAAATTTTGGAAAAAAGGAAATATGGCGTCAAAATGAAT
>CAIQJW010000080.1 GCA_903872255.1 uncultured delta proteobacterium
CTTACGCCTTACGCCTTACGATCTTTAATTGATAAACGTTTTCTTATACTTCGGCATTTCTTCCAGTGCTTTTCCGCAGCCCATCGTTACCGATACGAGCGGATCATCGGCCACCATGACGTTGATCCCGGTCTCATTTTCGATCCTCTGGTCGAGGCCCTTCAGGAGCGCGCCGCCGCCGGTAAGGACAATGCCGGCCTCGTTAAGATCGGAGACGAATTCCGGGGGAAGTTTCTCGAGGGCGCGCCTTACCGAATCGAGGATCGCCGAGATCGGCTCTTCAATGGCTTCGCGCACCTCTTCCTTTGATATCTTGATGCTCTTCGGTATGCTCGTCAGCAGATCCTTCCCAACTACATTGATGAAATCGCTTAAAGAATCTATCGGATAGGCTGAAGCCCCCTCTATTTTTATCTTCTCCGCTGCGATCACACCTATTGCGAGCTGGTGCTTTTTCTGGAGATACCGGACGATCGCTTCGTCAAGCTCATCTCCCGCCACTCTGAGAGATTCACTGTATGCCACCGCCGAAAGACTTATGATCGCCACCTCGGTCGTGCCGCCTCCGATGTCAATGATCATATTGCCGCGCGGAAGCTCGATCGGCATCCCTGCGCCAATCGAGGCGGCCATCGGCTCTTCTATCAGGTATACGTCGCGGATGCCGACCTGAAAACACGCATCGATGACTGCTTTTTTCTCAACCTGCGTTATGCCTGACGGAACACCGACAACCATTCTCGGCTTGGATATCTTTCGTTCATTGCTGACCACTTTCAGGAAATACTTGATCATTGCCTTCGCGACATCGAAATCCGCAATGACACCGTCTTTCAGGGGGCGTATGGCGCTGATATTCGGCGGGGTGCGCCCGATATATTCCTTCGCCTCTTTGCCGACAGCTATTACCTTGCCCGTGTTGTTATCGATCGCCACAACCGAGGGTTGATTGAGCACTATGCCCTCGCCCTTCATATAAATGAGGGTGTTGGCCGTGCCAAGGTCCATGGCAAGATGAGTGGAAAACATTCCAAATAGATTTCTAAAGAACCCCATCCCCCTTTTCCTCCCTATTCAATATATTTTCGTATTTTCTTTTCTTCTATTCTGTCAAACAGCTCCCACGGGTCAGGCGAATCATCCGGGTAACTGACCGTGCCGAGCTCTATCACGCCCGCTCCCTGCGAGAGACCTTCTTCGGAAAGGCTTTTGCCTATCGCATGGTAAAGGAGCTTCATCATATTCCTCGTTTCAAACGTCTCCCCGCCCCGAAGCAGGACAAAGAACCGGCCGCCGTTCTTACGGGCCACGAATGTTTTTCCCCCGGCGCAATAGCGTATGACCTGGCATATCCGCCGTAAAAGATCGTTGGTCCCGTCACAACCCATCTTCCGGTTGTAGAGCGCCATGTTTCCGAGCTTAACACATAGAATGGAAAATCGCTCGTTTTTCCTTGCCAGGGATTCGACCACGCTGAGAAAAACAGGAAATTGCACCGCAC
>CAIQJW010000081.1 GCA_903872255.1 uncultured delta proteobacterium
CCGATCTTACCCGCCGACACGAAGGGCCTCATCCACGTTGTGGGCCGGTCGACCCTCGATATGCGCGAACTTGACGGCTGCGATATAGGGAACGCGTATTATTCAAAATACTGCCCGACCCTTATCTTTGACGACGTGTTCGTCCCGTGGGAAAGGGTTTTCATGTGCGGTGAGACCGAATTTGCATCAGAGATGGTCATCAAGTTCTCTTCTTTCCACCGCCAGAGCCACGGCGGCTGTAAATCAGGCAAGATAGACTGCATGATAGGCTGCGCGCTCACAATGATGGATTACAACGGCACCGCCAAGGTCGGCCACCTGAAAGAAAAGGTGACCGACATGATCCACAGGGCGGAAACATTGTACGGATGCTGCCTTGCTTCATCCTACGAAGGCAAGAAACAGCCGTCGGGCGCATACTTCATCGACACTGTCCTCGCCAATGCATCCAAGATCCACGAAGGTAGGGAAATGGCCGAGGCGACAAGGACGATGATCGACGCATGCGGCGGCTTTGTTGCCGACCTGCCTTCCGACAGGGATTTCTCGAATCCGGAAATCGGCGGTCTCCTCAAGAAGTACCTGAAGGGCGTAGACAGCGTGCCGGTCGAGAACCGCGTAAAAATGTACCGGCTTGCAGAAAAACTGGCCCTTGAAAGCGCCGACACGATATCCGACATCCACGGCGGCGGCTCGCCGGCGGCCCATAGGGTCACCATTCTCAGGGAAACAGATACGGCCCAGAAGAAAAAAGCAGCCAAGAGGTTGGCCGGTATAAACGACTAGAAGATACCCCCCCTTAGTTTCATAGACAAATGGCCGGTGGTGCGACCCACCGGCCATTTGTTTTATCGATTATTCTTTTATTTTTTCAGTTTACCAGGTTCGACAAGACGAGGACCGTCCAGTATGGCGAGGCCATGAGGAGTACCATGGATATGATATAAGCCGGGACATAATAGAACGCCCCCCTGAACACGGTGGCGAGAGGGATGTCCTTGGCCATGCCCGCAACGACATAGCAACATATCCCGATAGGCGGCATAATGGACCCCATTGTTGTCACGATGCATATCATCTGTCCAAACCAGATCGGGTCATATCCGAGCTGAGTGACGAGAGGGTAAAAGATCGGCAAAGAAACAAGGAGGAATGCAAGGGCATCCATGACGCACCCGCCTACTATGTAGCAAAGGATGATGATCCACAGCAAAACCCAATTCGGCATGGCAAGCTGGCTGATCCACCCTGCAATTTCAAAGGGAAGCCTTGTGATGGTTATGAATCGCCCGAATATGACGGCCCCGGCGACGATCATGAAAACGAGGCAGGAGATGCGGAGCGTGTCGACAATGGATTTCATAAAGCCGTCCCATGAAAGCTTTCTTCGTATCAGGCAAATGATGAGCCCGAGTGTGCAGCTGGCCGCGGCGGCTTCGGTAGCCGTTACGACACCCGTAAAAAGAGCGTACATGATGATACCAAAAAGGATCAGGATGTCGATTATATCCGGCAGGGCCTTGAACCGCTCGCGCCAGGTGCTTTTCTCGGCCTTCGGGCCCCAATCGGGATGCCTCCAGCAGATATACCCGACAGTCGCCGCAATTGCCGCTGTAAGGATAGCGCTTGGAATGACATTGCCAAAGAAAAGTTTTCCTATCGATTGGCCCGTGTAAAGGCCGTAGACAACGAGGACGATGCTGGGAGGAATAAGAACGCCGAGCGTCGCGCCGGCTGCCACCGATCCGGCATTGAGCATCGGGTGATACCCATATTTTTTCATTTCGGGAATAGCAACTGAGCTCATCGTCGCCGCTGTCGCGGTATTGCTCCCTGAGATCGCAGAAAATGCCGCGCAGGCCATGATCGTCGTGATCGCAAGTCCGCCCTTATAATGGCCGAACCACTTATGCGTCGCATTATACAGCCCGTGGTTATAGCCCGCATAATGGACGAATTCCCCGACAAGGATGAACATCGGGATAACGGTAAGTCCGTAGTTGGAAAAAATACTCCACATGTCGGCACCGATCATTCCGAAGGCGGCCTTGAAAGTTGTCACGTATGCTACGCCGAGAAAGCCGATGATCGCCATCGTGAAACCCGCGGGTATGCGCAGGAGAAACAGGGTGGCAAACATGATGATGATGCCGTATACGCCGATGATTGGTCCGTCCATCCCTAGTCCTCCTCGTGAAACAGGTTTTTGAGAAACTGGATAAAGGTTGTGAATGCGAGCATTACGAATCCGATAGCGGTCATGAACACGTAGGGATGAAAAACGATCTTCAGTGTTTCCGAAACCTCGGATGATTCCATTATCTTCATTCCCCAGACATAGAGCTGCCAGGCAACGATGCCGAAAAAGATCGTCATGGCGATATACGCCACCTTGTCGATAGTCTCTCTTATCAAGGCGGGAAAACGTTCGGTAAGGATATCGACGACTATATGGTCTCTTCTTTTCTGCGTGTAGCCGAGCGCAAAGGAAATTACCACGGCCCCCAGGAAGGAGACCATCTCGTATGTCCCCCTGAACGGCAGGTGAAAGATCCTCATAACGACATTTCCCGTGGCGAGCAGCATGAGGGCAAGGACGGCTATACCGGCCCAAAACAGCAGGATTTTGTTTAAGAAATCGTTGACCATGTCCAGGTACTTCATATATCCTCCTGATTCCTATTCGGACAGCAAGTATACTGTATACAACATGGATCGGATCAAAGAAACCGGGGCCACGCGACATGGCCCCGGTCTATACTCTGTGGTCATTTGCCTTTGTACTGTTTCTCGTACTTGTCCCTGAGCATATAAGCATCCTTGACGATCTTATCGCCGGGCAGCCCCTTGGCGTTCATGCGCTTGATATAATCATCGATCATCGGTTTTGTGAGCTTCGGGATCTCGGCCATTTCCGATGCAGGAAGCTTGATGATCTGAAGTTTGTATTTCTGCTCCGACCATTTCACCGCCTCGGTGACATGGTCGTCAACATATTTGCCCGTCCATTCGGCCTGCTCGCGCCTCATGTCGTCGAATACCTTCTTGACGTCGGCTGGCAGCGAATTCCATTTCTCCTTGTTCATCACGACCGCGAATGTCACGACAAAAAGGTTTGTCTCCGTGGCGTAGGGAGTGTAGGCGGCGAAGTTGAAATCCTGAAGGATCTCCATCGACGAAACAACGCCCTTTACGACGCCTTTCTGCAATGCTTCGGGCGTATCGGACTGGGGCATCGCTATCGGGATGGCGCCGAGCTTTTTGACAGCTTCAGCACCTGTGCCGGATACCCGAAGCTCCATGCCCTTCAGGTCCTTCAAGGATCTAACGGGTTTCGTGGTCATAAAATCCGCAGGGGGGCATGTAAAGAGGGTAAGCAGTTTCACCTTATCGAATTCCTGGGGATATTTCTCGATGAGGTCGTAGAGGGCCATGCTTGCAGCTTTTGCGCTGGTAAACCCGAGCGGCAGGTCAATGGCTTCCGATACCGGGAAACGGCCCGGCTGGTAGCTCATTGCGAAATTGCCGATATCAGCTGTACCGGCGGTCACGCCGTCGAAGATATTTTTGGCGGGCAGTAAGGTGCCGCCCGGAAATGTCTGTACCTTCACTTTGCCGTTGGTCCTTTTTTCAACCTCTTTTGCCCAGCGTTCCATCTGAACGCAGGGAAAGGTCTTCTGCGGCGGAAAATTGGCATAGGTCAGTGTAATTTTTGTCTGGCTCTGAAGATTGCCGCTGTAGATAATGAATGCACCAAAAAGTAGAACAGCTAAACCAAGAATAAACAGAGATTTCTTGCCCTTCATAACAACCCCCTTTTCTTTTTGTGACCCGCATTACGGGTCATTGCAAGCAACTAGTTAAAGGCTAAGGTTTAAATATGAACAGGAGATGAAAAACCAGGACGGTAGGCGAGCAAAGCATACAAATCCAGACATCCGATCCGAAACGACTGACTTTAAGGGTTCCACCCTTCCCCCCGATAAGCCCATACCAAAAATAACGTTTCTCGTTAAGATTCGCGGATTAATACCAGCTCATTCCGGTGACAGCAGTGACTTCCCGAAGCTTTCTATATATTATTGTATACAAAAACCGAAAAATGACAATCGAAAAAATATTAAAAAATATCGCTTGACACCAAATTCTGCATTTACTAATATTGACCATAAAGAGTATACTGTATACAATAGATTTTATGTCAAGGAAAAAACGATCTGCATTTCATTCGCCGGTCAATCGACTTGTTACCGGTATCAGCATACATTGAGGGAGGGTTCGATGGATGTTTTTAAGCAAATGACAATGCTATCGTTGGAGCAGGCAACAGTTCTTCCTTATCTCAGCTACCGCCTTGCAATGGACGGAATGAACATCATCAGGCTCGAGCATCCGGTGTACGGGGACCCGAACCGTATGATCGGTGAGAACAGACTGGGCGAAGAGAAGATGAACAGTTATTTCATGGCTATCAACTCCGGCAAGAAATGCGTCACGCTCGACCTGGGGTCGCCGGAAGGCAAAGAGATACTCAAGGACCTGATCGTTAAGCTCAATGTTGATATTTTTGCCACGAACCAGCTTCCGCGAAATTATGAAAAACTCGGCATTGACTATGCCACGCTAAAATCGATAAAGCCGGATATCATATGGGTTGGACTTACCGGTTTCGGGCCGGACAGCAACGAGGCCGCTTATGACCCGATACTCCAGGCGCGAGGCGGCCTGATGGAATTGACCGGAGAGGCCGGAAAAGACCCGCAGGTTGTCGGTATACCGCTTCCTGATATGGGCACGAGCGAGCATGCCTACGGACTCGTAATGAAGGCCCTTGCAGAACGTGCAATGACAGGGCAGGGCAGCCGCATCGACGTGTCGATGTTCATGTCGACGACATCATGGCTCACAGTCCCGATAACACTCACGAGATCATTCGGCAATAAGATCACGCGCAGGGGCAACACGCACGAATTTTTTGCCCCTGTTTCCGTTTACGAAACGAAAGACGGTTACGTCTACATCGCGGTGGGGAATGACCGGCAGTTCGCTTCCATGACTGGGCTCCCCGGTTTTGATAAGCTGGCGAAGCCCGAGTATGAAAAGAACAAGGGGCGGATCAAGGACGTGAAAAACTTGAACGACATTATCAATGAGTGCACGCGGCTGAAAACTACCGCGGAAATGATAGAGATATGCAACAAGGCCACGATAGCCATATCGAAGGTAAACACTGTCGAAGAGGTCATTGAGGATGAATACGTCAAAGGCGCGATGCTTTGTGCGAAGGACGCGAAGACGGGCATGAAGATCTGGATGGCCCCGCCGCCTTTTATGACGCCGTTCCTCAAAGAATCTAACCGTGAAATGACATTTCCCCCGAGGTTCGGAGAAAATAATACCGAGATCTATGGAAAGATAGGATATTCAGACGAGAAACTGTTGAGTTTCAAGGAGAAGGGAGTCATATAGCCTCAACCTCTTTGAAGAGGCATGCATGAGCGTCGTTGATGACATCCTGGGCGGGAACGAGAAAAGCGCAGCCCGGCTCATCACCAGTATAGAGAATGGTGAGACGGCCGCGTATCGGGACCTTGCCGTTCTTTTTTCCCGCGCCGGCGATGCCCATATTATCGGCGTGACAGGCCCGGCCGGAGCAGGCAAAAGCACCCTGGCAGGACGCCTCGCCGTGGAGATGGCGCATCGCGGCAGGCACGTGGGGATCATCGCGACCGATCCCTCGAGCATTACCGGGAAGGGGGCGTTCCTTGGCGACCGCGTGCGCATGAAGGGGGCCGAGGAACAGGATATCTTTATCCGGTCAATGGCCCATCGCTCATATCCCGGCGGGGTCGCAAAAGCAGCCGCCGCAGCCGCTTATATAATGGGAGGCCTAGGCAAGGACTGCATCATCATGGAAAGCATAGGGGCCGGCCAATCAGACAAGGATCTTTTTTTCCTGTGCGATACCGTCATTACATTATTCACTCCCGAATACGGGGACGATATACAGCTTTTTAAAGCCGGACTCATGGAGATCGGGGATATCATCGTCGTCAACAAATCGGATAAGCCGGGCGCGGAAGACGCCCTCAGCGAGATCACGATCGCGGTCGACCGCTCAGCCAGATCGGATGGATGGCATGTCCCGGTGGTCCTCTCTCAGGCCTTGAACGGTGCGGGGATCTCAGGCCTTGCGGATGCGGTCGATTCCCACCGCCGGTCCATTCAGGGTGAGGACAAGGTCTCCTCGCGAAAGGCCGAACACCTCGAGGCATTTCTGACCGCCCTTCTCAAGGAAGAATTATGGCAGAAGGTATCGGACAGGATAACAGAACATGATGTGTTCAGGGAATTCTCGAATGAGGTGCTCACCGGCAGGATGGACCCGTATAGCGCCGTTCATATCATACTTGAAAGGTTGGAGCGCGAATGGACTTCTCATTGAGCAAGGAACAGAAATTTTTCAAGGGACAGGTATCGCGCGCTCTTTCGCGCATCGTCGCGCCATTCGCCGATTCCATCGATAAGACCGATATGTTCCCGAGAGAGCTTTTTCGCGAACTCGGCGCCCTCGGCTACTACGGGATACGCTATCCGTCGGATATCGGCGGGATGGGGGCCGACTGTATATCATTCACTATTTTGGCCGAGGAGCTTGCACGGGCCTCGATCGGGTTTGCGGCCATCGCAACCATGCAATGCCTCATGGGGACCGACTTCGTATACAGGTTCGGCAATGCCAGGCAGAAGAGGAAATATCTGATCCCTGCGATCAAGGGTAACAAGATCGGTACCATCGCGTTTACCGAGCCGGACTGCGGGTCCGACCTTGGCGGCATTAAGACCCGTGCGGTGAAGAATGACAGGGGATACGTACTCACAGGCCGCAAACTCTGGATCACGGATGGCGATGTCGCGGATTTTGTGACTGTCGCCGCTACGACCGATCCGGGCAAACGGCTTGGCGGGATCGGTTTCTTCCTCGTCGAGAAAGGCACGCCGGGCTTTTCTACGGGGCAGAAGATCGATAAAATATCGGCCCGGGGGGCCGCCACGATGGAGCTTATTTTCGATGAATGCCAGGTCCCCGCAGAAAGCCTCATGGGAGAAGAAGGAAAAGGTGCCAAGTACCTTAACGATATATTAAGCGAGATCCGGATCATGATCGCGGGGCTGGGGCTCGGCCTTGCGAAGAGCGCCTTTGTTGCGGGTCTCAATTATGCACGGCAGCGCGAGGCCTTTGGAAGGCCCATCGGTAAATTTCAGCTCATTGAAGAAAAGCTGGCCGAGATGGAGGTAAGGATCAAGGCCGCAGAGCTTTTGACCTACCATGCGGCATGGCTCAAGGATAATGGAAGCCTCACAGGGAAACAGGCCGCCATGGCAAAATTTTACTCGACCGAAGCCGCCTGCTATGTCGTCGACGAGGTATCGCGGATCCATGGCGCATATGGGCTTGCCGAGGAATACCCGGCACAGAGGTATTTCCGGGACGCCAGGTTCCTGCTTTTCGGCGGCGGGACTTCGGAGATATTGAAGACGATCATTGCAAAAGACGTAATGAAGCGATCCGATTTTGAGATCAACTGAAGGAGGGGTTTATGAATTTTGCCTTTACAGAGGAACAGGAATTCTTCAAGAAGATCGTCACTGATACGGTTGACCGGATGGTCGTGCCCAAGGCGCGCGAGATTGACGAGAAGGATGAGTTCCCCTGGGAATTATGGAAGGATTTTACGAAGCTCGGGTACCTCGGCCTGCGTTATCCCGAGGAAATAGGGGGGATGAACGCGGACCCCGTGACGGCGATGATCTTCTATGAACAGATCGCACGCGGATCGGTCGGTTTTGCCCAGAGCGTCATCATGAATATCCTGATGGGAACGAATTTTGTCTACCGCTTCGGGTCGGATGCGATCAAAGAGCGCTGCCTCTATCCCGCCATGCGGGGCGAAAAGGTCACAACGATGTGTTTTACGGAGGACCAATCCGGGTCCGACCTGTCCGCAACACGGACAACTGCCGTAAAAGACGGCAACGAGTGGATCATAAACGGTACGAAGATGTGGATAACGAACGGTCCTGTCGCTGATTTTGCAACCGTTCTTGCAACAACCGACCTTTCGCTCGGCGCGAAGGGCCTCAATTTCTTCCTCGTAGAAAAGGGGACCCCGGGATTTTCCCCCGGACAGGTCCTCGATAAGCTGGGCTGCCGCGGCACGGTCACGGGCGAGCTCGTCTTTGACAATGTCAGGATACCGGAAGAGAACCTTCTCGGCTCCGAGATCAACAAGGGTATCGAGTACCTCGGGGAGATCCTCGACGAGGTCCGCGTCATGACGGGCGCGATGGCAATGGGGATAGCCCAGGCCGCCTACGACGAGGGGCTGGAATATGCCCGCAAGAGGATAGCGTTCGGCAAACCGATCGGCAGTTACCAGCTTATCAGGGCCAAGTTCGCGGACATGGCGACGGAGATGGAAGCGTCGAGACTCCTCATCTATTCTGCCGCGTGGAAAATGAAGGAAAAGCTGCCAAGCCGTATCGAGGCCGCCATGGCAAAGATGTTTGCGACGGAGACATGCTGCAAGGTCGTGGACGAGGTGACCAGGATCTGGGGGGCGAACGCGTTTGCCAACGAATACAACCCGGCGCGTCATTTCAGGGATGCGCGTTTCCTCCTGTATGGAGGCGGCACGCACGAGATACTGAAGGATTTTATGGGGCGGCTCCTTATCGGCAAGGCATGAGCATGAGCTGTCCGCACCAAGGATGAGCGAGGTTATACGATATGAACATCATAGTTCTGGTAAAACAGGTTCCCGACCCGGAAGCCCTGGTTGAAATAGCGGCGAGCGGAAAAGACCTCAATATCGAGCCCAAGTTTGCAATAAATCTCTTCGATGAGTTCGCACTGGAAGAAGCGCTGCGGCTCAAGGAGAAACATGGCGGCTCGGTAAAGGCCATCGGCCTTGGCGGGCCGAAGGCGATAGAGGCCCTGCGGACCGCCATTGCGATGGGAGCGGACGAGGCGGTCCTCATCGAGGATGAGTCGTTCGCCGCTCGCGACGGGTACGACACGGCGTTCGTATTGAGCCGGGCACTGCAGAAAGAGGCCTTCGACATCATCCTGTCCGGTCGCCAGGCCATAGACAGGGACCGGGCCGAGGTGCCGCAGATGGTGGCCCAGTTTCTCGGGTTGCCCCATGTCGGTGTCATAGTCAAGCTCGATGTCGCCGACGGGAAAGCGACCGCGGAATCAGCCCTCGAGGGTGTGGCCGAGGTCATAGAAGTGGGGCTTCCCGCGATCTTTACTGCCCAGAAAGGCCTTAATGAGCCGCGGGTCCCTCTCATTACCGGCGTCATGAAGGCGATGAAGGTGCAGATACCCAGGGTCACGCTCACCGACCTCGGCGTGTCTAAGGACGCCGGGCAGAAGACGTCTGTCCTGCGATACCTGCCGCCGAAGAAGCGCCCGGCTGTGCAGTTCATCGAGGGAGAGCCCGCTCAAGCGGCCAGGGAGATCGTCCGGATTCTCGCTGACGTCGAACGGGCCATATAGGGGAGGCGACATGGACACGATCGTTATATTCGTTGAAACGAAAGGTGATGAGATCAGGAAAGCCTCCCTGGAGCTTTTATGCGAAGGGGCGCGGCTCGCTGCCGGGGGAAAATTCACCCTAGAGGCCGTGTGCTGCGGGGTTTTGCCGGAAACGGTAAAGCAAAGACTCCTCACCATGGCCCCCAAAGTTGTCCATCTTACCGATGCCTGCCTTGCCGCGTATAGCCCGGAAGGGTATGCCTATGCTGTGGCGGGTTATGCAAAAGAGGTCGGGGCGACGATCATCATGGCGGGGGCAACCGGTATCGGGAGGGATTTCTTTCCCCGTGTTGCCGTGATGCTCGACGCCGGGATGATATCCGACGCCACGCAAGCAAATTGGGACAATGACCCGATGACATTCGTACGGCCGCAGTTTGGCGGAAAGGTCTTCGCCGAGGTTTCTTTCCGGTCTCCCGTTGTTGTCACGATAAGGCCCAACAGCTTCAGTCTGGAGATGCCTGAGGGCATCAAGGGGGAATATGTTGAAAAACCGGCGGCGATCCCGGAGGGTGTTGTCCGGACAAAGCTGCTGCGCCGCGCCGAGGCGAAGGAGGGGACGGTAGACCTTACGGAAGCCGACCTTATCGTAGCGGGCGGACGCGGCCTCAAGGCAGCCGAGAATTTCAAGCTCCTCGAGGACCTTGCGGCACTTATCGGGGCCACCGTGGGCGCGACCCGGTCGGTCGTCGACGCGAAATGGCGCGACCAGGCGGACCAGATCGGCAAGAGCGGAAAAACGGTATCTCCGAAGCTCTACATCGGCGCGGGCATATCGGGGGCGATCCACCATATCATGGGGATGGACACGTCCAAGGTCGTGGTCGCGATCAACCGCGATGCAAACGCGATCATCTTCAATTATGCCAATTACGGGATCGTCGGCGACCTTTTCGATGTGCTGCCGGCAATGACGGAAGAGATAAGGAAACGCAAGGAAAAGGGATAATGGAAAAGATAGATGCCATCGTGATCGGCGGCGGCCTGGCAGGCCTTAGTGCGGCATACAAGCTTGCGGAGGCAGGAAAACAGGTCATTCTCCTCGAGCGCGGCGATGCGCCTGGAAGCAAGAACGTGACGGGGGGACGGATCTACGTGGACCCCATCCGGAAATACCTGCCCGGCATCATCGACGCCGCACCGTTCGAGCGCCACGTGGTAAAGGAGATGATCACCGTCCTCGATGACACGGGTGCGGTTGCATTCGAATATGCGAACGCGAAATGGCGGCAGGAACCGTACATGAGCTATACGGTCCTGAGGGCCAAATTTGACAGTTGGCTTGCCGATCAGGCGGCTCGGAAGGGTGCATTCATCATTCCGAAAAAGAAGGTCGAAAACCTGCTCTGGGAGGACGGCAAAGTTGCCGGCATTAAGTCAGGAGCGGAAGAGATAGGCGCGCACGTCACTATTGCAGCCGATGGCGCCCTGTCCTTCATGGCGCAGAAGGCCGAGATGCGCGGACCCCACAAGCCTCAGGATCTGGCGGTTGCCGTCAAGGAGATATACCAGCTCGACCGGAAGGTGATCGAGGACCGCTTCGGCCTTGAAGGCGATGAGGGTGCTGCCGGCCTTTATATGGGCTCCCTCACGCAGGGCATGTTCGGCGGGGGTTTCCTTTATACGAACCGGGATACCCTCTCCTTAGGCCTCGTGCTCGGCATACACCAGCTTGCACTAAACGAGCGCGGCTTTGATGCGCCGTCGCTCATGGAGTCGTTCACGGCGCGGCCCGAGGTTGCACGGTATATCAGGGGCGGGGAACTCAAGGAATATTCCGCTCACGTCATATCCGAGGCGGGGATCGGCACCATGCCGAAGCTTGTCAGGGACGGCATGCTCGTTGCCGGAGACGCGGCGGGTTTTGCCCTTAATCTCGGGCTCACCGTGCGGGGCATGGAATTTGCCGTCGCATCTGGCGTGCTTGCCGCAGAGACTGCCATCGAGGCGCTGGATAAGAACGACACGTCGGCAGCCGGTCTTGCGGGATATGAGAAGAGGCTGCGCGAAAGCTTTGTCCTGCCGGACATGGAGACGTTCCGGAATGCCCGCGAGGTCCTCGACAGGAAGCGCCTCTTCACCGTGTATCCCCGGTTTATCTGCGAAATGTTCGATGAACTCTTCACGATAGGCGCGAGGCCGAAGGAAGGCCTGTATACATCGGCAAAGCGTGTCGCGAAGAAATACGTCCTCAATATGGACACGATAAAAGACCTGCTTGCCGCGAGGAAATTATGACAAAGAAAGTAGAGGAAAAAATTGCCCTCAATGCGATAAAGAACGACGTGAAGAGCCATATCCTGCTCAATCAGTCGATCTGCGCCGGCTGCAGGGAGAAGATGTGCATGAGGGTTTGTCCGGCGCATCTTTACTCAAAGAATGAGGAGACCGGCGAAATGGTCGTCGAGTACGCCGGGTGCCTCGAGTGCGGAACGTGCCTTATCGCCTGCACATATGGCTCGATCATATGGGAATATCCCTCAGGGGAATATGGGGTTCAATACAGGTATGGATGATATCGGGGGGATGGGGATGGAAAGCTCGAAGAAGGCACCGGTCAAGGCCGCACCGCTTAAAGGGATCCGCGCGCTCGGCAAGCCGCGTTCGATGGGAGACATTGCATATGATTATCTGAAACAGGCGATTATAAAAGGCGATATTCCTCCCGGGCAGAGGCTTATAGAGAACCAGCTTTCCGCATTGATGGAGGTAAGCAGGGTGCCCGTCAGGGAGGCCGTCAAGAAACTGGAACAGGAAGGCCTCGTGGAAAGGTCCGGCGTACGGGGATTTGTCGTCAAAGGCCTGAACCGCAGGGAGATCGAAGAGACGCTCGGCATCCGGGCCCTGCTCGAAAGCTATGCGGCATACCTTGCGACAGAACATATAGATGACGACATCCTGAAAAAACTCGAAGACAGCATACGGGGCTACCGGGCCGTTCTCGAAAAGAAAGGGAACAATACCGATAAGCTCATGCAGCTTAACAGCCAGTTTCATGAGATCGTCTACAAGGCTGCGGGCAGCGCCAAGCTCTATTCCCTTATCAGCAGTTTCAGGGACGTGATCCACCGCTACCGCAGGGGGCTTCTCGCATCCGAGCACTACGCTGAGGTGTCGCTTCACGACCACGAAGATATGGTACGGGCGATGCGCTTGAAGGATAAGAAAAAGGTCGAGCAGCTGGTGAAAAAACATATTCTTCGGGGAATGGACATAATCATCCAGGAACTTGATGCAGGCAAAACGGTGTAAGCGGCAAGCGAACAATAGATATGCACGAAGGAGGCATCCTTGAATACAAGGCCCATTAAGATCTTAGTAGCCAAGCCGGGTTTGGACGGACATGACCGCGGGGCAAAAGTGGTTGCCCACGCATTAAAGGAAGCGGGCATGGAGGTGATCTATACCGGGCTTCACAAGACGGTCGATCAGATAATACGGATAGCGGTCCAGGAGGACGTCGACGTGATAGGGTTGTCCATCATGAGTGGAGCGCATATACCTATCACGGAGAGGCTCATGAAGAAAGCGAAGGAAGCGGGCATTGGCGACAAAATGGTCGTTGTCGGCGGGGTCATACCCAATCGCGATATCCTGAAGTTGAAAGAACTTGGCGTCACGGGGGTATTCCCAGGCGGTACGCCGTTCTCCGAGATCACCGGCTTTATCACCGAAACCGCGACGAAGTCCTGAGGAGGCATTACTATGGGTGTAGCCAAATATACGAAGGATGAAAAAGATCGGATCACCGACGTCGAACTGCAGTCCGGAATACACGTCAAGGCGTGTTACGGGCCCGAAGACCTCGAGAATGTCGGATTCTCCTACGAGAAGGACCTTGCCCCTCCGGGACAATACCCGTTCACACGGGGCATACACGCGGAAGGGTTCCGCTCGAGGGCGTGGACGACGCGGCAGTATACCGGTTTCGGCACGCCCGAGGAATCGAATGAACGGTTCAAGCTGATGATACAGCACGGACAGACGGGGCTTAACGTCGCCTTCGACCTGCCAACGCAAATGGGTTATGATTCGGACGACCCGATGGCAGAAGGGGAGGTCGGAAGGGTCGGGATGGCCATCGACTCACTCCGTGATTTCGAAATAGCATTCAAAGACATCAATCTTGAAAAGATCGGGTCGGGACTGACGATAAATGCCGTCGCATCGATCATGCTCGCCATGTATCAGGCAGTGGCCGAAAAATACGGGTTCGACCCGAAGAAGATATCGGCAACACCGCAAAACGATATCCTGAAAGAAATGATCGGCAGGGGCTCGTGGATATTTCCCGTCGAGCCTGCGGTCAAACTCATCGGGGACACGATAGAATACTCGATGACAACCCTGCCGCGGACAAATCCCGTCAGCATATGCGGATACCATATCCGTGAATCGGGTGCAACGCCCGCCCAGGAGATCGGCTACGCGATACTCATTGCAAACGCCTATATCGATAACGTGCTCAAGCGCGGATACGACGTCGATGATTTCGTCGGCCACTTTTCATTTAACCTTAACGTGTTCGGGAATATCTGGGAACAGGTTGCGAAGTTCCGCGCTGCACGCAAGCTCTGGGCGCGTAACCTCAAGGAAAAATACGGGGTCAAGAAGGATTCGAACATGTACCTGCGCGGCCTTTTCGGCGGCGGGGGCTACGGCCTTACGAAGGCGCAGCCTGAGAACAATATCATGCGCGGCGCTTATTACGCCCTGTCCGCGGCGCTTGCTGGGGCCCAGACGATCGCCCTTTGCAGCTACGATGAGGCATACACGATCCCGACGCCGCATTCCGCTATCATTTCGCTTCGCACCCTGCAGCTGCTCATGGATGAGATGGGCCTTCGCGACACGGTCGACCCGCTTGCGGGAAGCTATTTTATCGAAACGATCACGAAGGAAATGGAAGCGAAGATCGAGGAAGAGATGGCCAAGATCGAAAAGATCGGCGGGATCACCCAGGCGGTTTCAACGGGTCACATCCAGCGCCTCGTCTCGCACCAGGCATACGAATACGAGAAAGGGCTCCAGTCCGGGGAACTGAAGAAAGTCGGCCTCAACATCCACACGGAAGGCGAGCAGAAGGATGTCGAGCTCCACGAATATACGGGCGAATCGGCAGAAAAGCAGATAGCGGCGCTAAAAGAGCTGCGGCGGGAAAGAAGCGACGCCGAAGTTAAGCACACGCTCAAGGAACTGGAAGCAGGGACGAGAGCGGGCAAGAACGTCATGCCGTACCTTGTCGAATGCTGCAAAGCCTATGCGACTGTCGGAGAAATGACGATGGTTTTCAGGGACGTGTACGGAGAGTTTCAGGAACCGGGACTGTTCTGATACCAACTTCCCGTCATTCCGACTGGGGACAGGAAAGGGTTTAAAGGGGGCAGTTATGGAAGAGAGGTATTACCGGCTCGGGTGTGATATAGGGGGAACATTCACGGATTTTGTATTGCTTGATGACCGGACGGGGGAGATAAAGACCGGAAAATGCCTTACAACGCCGCGTGACCCGTCTGATGCAGTCGAAGAGGGGATACGTGCCCTCGAGCAGACGACGCCCGATTTTGTCGGGAAACTGGACGAACTGATCCACGGAACGACGCTTGTCATAAATTCCATCATTGAGAGAAAAGGTGCGAGGACCGGCCTTATTACGACGAAAGGCTTCCGGGATGTCCTCGAGATCGGCCGCGAGATCCGGTATGCACCGTACGATATATTTGCCGAATTTCCCGAACCGCTTATCCCGAGGAAATACCGCCTCGAGGTTGACGAGCGCGTCCGCAGCGACGGCACGGTCTTGAAGCCGCTCGATCCCGACAATGCGCGGTCGGTCGTCAGGGCGCTCCTCGTTATGGGTGTCGAGTCCATCGCCGTGTGCCTTCTCAACTCGTTCGAAAACCCGGTCCATGAGCAGATGATCGAAGAGCTGATCCTGAAGGAAGCCCCCGACATCTCGACATCGATCTCGTACCACGTTCTTCCCCAGATCAAGGAATATGAAAGGACGAGCACGACGGTAACGAACGCTTACGTCAAGCCTCTTACCGGCCGTTATCTGTCCAAGCTGTCCGGACGCCTTCAAACGATCGGTTTCACCGGAAAGCTCTTTATCATGCTGTCGTCGGGCGGAGTAACATCCGTCGACACCGCGGCACGGTTCCCCGTCAGGATAATCGAGTCGGGGCCTACGGCGGCGGTCATAGCAGGCCAGTATTATGGAAAGCATTTCAATATCCCGGAGATGTTCTGCTTTGACATGGGCGGGACAACGGCAAAATCATGCCTCATTCAGAAAGGCGTGGCCGGTGTCGTGCCCACATTCGAAGTAGGCCGCGTGCAAAGGTTCATGAAAGGAAGCGGGCTCACCATCCAGGTCCCGGTTGTTGACCTCATGGAGATCGGGGCGGGAGGCGGCTCGATAGCAAAGGTGAGCAGGTTGGGCACGCTCCAGGTCGGCCCCGAAAGCTCCGGCGCCGATCCCGGGCCGATCTGCTACGGCAGGGGCGGGACTAACCCGTGCGTGACCGATGCCGACCTCCTCCTTGGATATCTCGACGAGAACTACTTCCTTGGCGGTACAATGAAACTCGACAAGGAAGGGGCGCGCCGCGGAGTCGAAGAAAAAATAGCGAAGCCGCTCGGCGTTTCATTTATCCAGGCCGTCTGGGGGATCCACGACCTTATAAACGAGACGATGGCCGCCGCGGCGAAGACGCATATTGCCGAAAAGGGAGGCAATCCGAAGATCGTGACTATTTCGGCCTTTGGCGGCGCAGGCCCGGTCCATGCATACGGGTTAGCCACAAAGCTGGGTTCTCCCCGGATGCTGATCCCGCCCAATGCCGGTGTCGGGTCTGCCATGGGATTTTTCACCGCACCGCGTGCGTTTGACCTTTTGAGAAGCCACAAGGTATCGTTAAGGGACGCCGTGTTTGCCGAGATAGAGGATATTTTCCGTAAACTCGAGGTGGACGCAGGGCAGATACTTAAGAAAGAGGCAAGCGGGGATGTGATCCGATTTGAAAGGACCGTCGATATGCGGTTTGTCGGCCAGGGTTCGGAGATGAATATCGTAATTCCCAACGGCGATTTTACAAGGATACAAAGAGCCGATGTCAGGCGCTTCTTTGATGACGCCTACGAGAAACTCTATGGCCGGACATATCCCGACTCGGAGGTCGAGTTCATTAATTTCAAGGTAAGGGCAAGCCTTCCCGAAAAATTACTGCAGCTGCCGAAGATGGACGGGGCGGGACGGACCCTCGATGGTGCGATCAAGGGCGAGCGGCTTGCGTATTCACCGGTATCGAAGGATTTCATTCCCTTTACGGTGTACGACCGCTACAATCTTTTCCCGTCAGCTAAGTTCCCCGGCCCGGCGATAATCGAGGAAAAGGAATCGACCCTTATCGTGGGGGAAGGCTCCCATGTTTCTGTAGATGATTACGGGTTCCTCTGGATCGAAATGAAGGAGGTGCGCTGATGGCACGTACATTCGACCCTATAACACTCGAGATATTGTGGCGGCGTCTTATATCTATCGTTGACGAAGCGGATGGCAGCGTTGCGCGGACAGCATTTTCAAGCCTTCTGCGCGATGCCCACGATTATACCTGCATGTTCACAGACCGCTTCGGCCGCGAACTGGCACAGGGCAGTTTTGCTACCCCGGGCCAGTCCGGGGCGATGGCGCTCGGGATCAAGAACCTTGTAAAAAAATATCCGATCGATCATTACAGTCCGGGTGACGCGTTTATAACGAACGACCCATGGGCGCTCGCAGGGCACCTGAACGATGTCTGCGTCATGAGCCCGATCTTCTACCAGGATGCATTGGTGGCATTCACCGCCTGCGTGTTTCACCATTCCGACATTGGCGGGCGTGTCGCCTCCGATAACCACGATGTCTTCGAAGAGGGGCTTTTCATACCCTTCGTTAAACTCTACGACAGGGGTGTATTGAACGAATCCGTGCTCGACCTTATCAGATGGAACGTCAGGACACCGGATGAAGTTATCGGCGATATCCGCTCGCAGATCGCGGCAAACCATGTGTGCGGCGAAAAGATATGCCAGATGCTCAAGGAAAGCGGCCTTGAGAACTTAGACGACCTGGCCGATCAGGTCATCGGACTTACCGAGAAGAGCATGCGGGAAGAGATAGAAAAGATCCCTGACGGTATCTATCGCACGCGCGGTGTTATCGAGCAGATGAAAGGCAATAGCGATATCATTATCGATGCAAAGGTCGAGATAAAGGGAAGCGATATTATCGTCGACCTTGACGGTTCGTCCGGCCAGGTGAACTGGGGCGGGAACGTCGTGTACAATTTTACCTTTGCGTATGTTTTCATGGCGATCAAGAGCATGTTTGCACCCGACATACCGAACAATGAAGGCTGCGCCCGGCCCATCGTATTGACGGCACCCGAGGGTACCGTAATAAACTGCAAGTTCCCTGCGGCCGTGGCGGCCCGGATGGGAGTCGGCCACTTTCTGACGGAGATCATCTATCGTGCATTATCCGATGTGCTTCCAGAAAAGGTCATTGCAGCGTCGGGAGGAACCCCGGCCGCAATGAACGTCTTTTATGGCAGGAGAAAAGATGCCAGGCCATGGCACAGCGTTATCATACGGGGCGGAGGCATGGGAGCGGGGGCGCATAATGACGGCAACTACGTTTATATCTTCCCTGCCAACGGCGCCAATACCCCGGTAGAGATATTTGAAAGCGATACGCCGCTTATTGTCGAGAGCCGTGAGATATTGACCGATTCGGGTGGTATAGGGAGAATGAAGGGCGGGCTTGGCAAACGGGAGGTTTTCCGGATCCCGGATGACGAGTATTCTCCGATGCCGCCCGTAAACCTCGGCATCCAGGCCGGCCGTTACGTCTATCCGGCCGAGGGCCTTTTCGGTGGAAAGGCGGGTGCAAAAGCGCAATTTCTCGTAAACGGCGACCCGGGAAAGTCATACGGCTTGACACAGTTAAAGCCGGGGGATATCGTAACTATCGATGCCCCTGGCGGCGGAGGCTACGGCCCTCCCGCCGAGCGTGACCCGGCGCTTGTGCTCAATGATGTCATCCAGGGTTATGTAAGCATCGACAGCGCGCGGTCGGACTATAAGGTCGCGATCGACCCGGCGGCCCTTGAGGTCGACGAGGAGGAGACCCGAAAACTAAGGCAATAAACTTAAATGCATTGCCTGTATTGCCATAACAGGAGGAGATAATAATGGAACGGCCATTCGACAGTAAAGTGAGATCTGAAAAGGAACTGAAACTACTCCAGCTCAACGGGCTTAAATGGACGGTCGAACACGCATACAACGGTTCCAGCCATTATCGCCGAAAACTTGACGAAGCGGGTATAACACCGGACGGGATAAAATCCCTCGCTGACATACATAAACTGCCCTTTACAACGAGCAAGGACCTTCAGGAAGGCTACCCTTTTCCGTTAAGGAGCGTGCCCTTCGAAAAGGTCATCCGTATCCACGCATCGAGCGGGAC
>CAIQJW010000082.1 GCA_903872255.1 uncultured delta proteobacterium
AAGACTCTTTAATGAAATCTACGTTGATTCCTACACTGCGATTTATCTGATTGAAAGCCAGTTCGGAATTGAGCTCCGGCAACAGGCCCTAGCCATTGCCAAGGAGCGTGTGGAAATGCGAAAAAAACATCAGCAAATGGGCAAATTCGATGTTTGTCGACGACAAAATGAGCCGGAGGGATCCCCTTCACCGGGCTCCCAATAGTAAAGGGTTTTGCCATCCTAAAAATTCCAGTATCCGGAGGTACTGACCCTATAGAAAGCCACTTGCGGCCACCGGCTTTCCCGATCCATTCGCCTTGGTGAGCAGGATTTTCAAGGAATCGCATGGTTTCCGGTAACCGATCGTTTTAGGACCATGGGGTGTTGCAAAAGGCGAAAAATTTTAACATTGACCGGTATCAGGCCTACCCCTCGGTAGGCTTATTTGCATCAAAAAGGCAGGGGTGAAAAACATTCCAAGAACGAAAATAGAAATAAGCTACAACAAAATAGAACGAATGAACGGGCTCGATGATCTGGTTAGAATCCTCTTTCCCGGTAACCGGAATCATCAACGGATATTCCTGGCCATATTCATCGAGCTGAAATATTCCTCTGATCAGTTTCTACCTTCCCTGGCACCCTTGTGCGATCAATACGATCTCTCTCCCAGGATGCTCGAAACCGTTCGATCAAAGATGAGACGCATGGGGATCATAGACCATGTTTGTCGCTTCAACGCGACAACAGGGTACCGCGAAGGCTGGGTATTCTCGAAGCGGTTTTCAAAGGCGATGGTCCGAATATCGGAGGCTGTGGAATCTTTCAAGGAGGGCAAGGATCCGCATCAAAGAGAGAAAGACGAGGACTCATTCCGGTATGTCTGAGGTAAGTGTTCCTAATACGCTTATCATCCCGCATATCCTGTTTCTCTTCCCCTTCTTGTCTTGACCGGCTTACGCCACAGTATTCGCAGGTCTCGTTTCCTTCTTCATCTACCGTATTATCGGTATAGTTATGTTTATGATTACCCATCTTCATCCACCTCCTCGACGTTACTTTTCGTCCATATGAATTATTCCTTTGCCTATCAATAGCCGCACCAATCCATTTCTTCAATTATTCTCTAAACGTTCTAAAACTCACATGCGACGCTTTACTAAATTTTCAGTATCAGTGGTTATATTCATCGAATTCATCAAACCATCCGCATTTATTACAGAACATATCTCCGTCCATGGTTCTTTCAACGTTTTGCCCGCATATGTAACAGGTGTCCCGTTCCGCTGTTGTCATTCGTATCACCTCAATCGTCTTTAAACAGTGCCCCCTTGGTCATGGCATAACCGATATTTGTGTATTCTCTGTCCATAAGCTGCGCTTCGGTCAGCACCTGTTCCGTATCATCGATGTAATTAAAGATAAAAAAGTGCTTGTCGCCCTCATCCCAGATTATTCGTTTGCTGCTTCTGAGATGGAAATTCAGGAGGATGAAAAACTCGGCATCCTGTTCACCATGGGCTTCCCTTTTTAATTCTTCCAGGGATGTTATTCGGTTCGGCATACAAATCAACCCGGGTTTCTCCTCGGAGAATCTCTCTTCGCAATATGAAGCCTGATTGCAGTCTCCA
>CAIQJW010000083.1 GCA_903872255.1 uncultured delta proteobacterium
ATTTACGTCCACTATCCTTTCGGACCGCAGTATCGCAAGGGAAACGCGGGTCATCCCCTCGGTCTCGATATCGGACCTTTTCAGGTAATCTTCGACAAAGAATGTGTCGGAGGCGGGAACATTCACGCTGTTGTCGACAACGAGGAGAATGGGCAGCTGATAGAAAATAGGGTCGCTCTTGAGACTGTTCAGGAGGTCCATTGAATAGGAGTCCTTCTCGGGCGCACCCAATATGATCAGGTTCGGCGGGGAATTGTAAATGTAGTCGATCGCCGAGCGGATGCTGCGAAAGATAAATACCCCGTAATTCCGAGCGAGGATCTGGTCGAGTATCTCAGAAAGAACAACGTCCTGGGATATTATGACGATGGTCCTCGTGACGCTCATAACGTAAGGTCGTCCGTCATGCTGAGGGAATCCTCGGCTTCTCCGAATATTTCGACAAGGTCTGCCTCGTTGAAACCAAGGATTTCCCAGGCCTCCGCCTCTACGGGCATGACAAGGTTGTCACCGGGGAAACCGTATCCCCGGGCGCGAACCAGTATATCTGCAAGGTGCACGATAGAGGATTCCAGCGGCGTACTTTTCGCCAACTGGGGCTTGTGGTGATACTCGATAACATCGATAAGCGAGGCGGGGAAACGCCATTTACGGGCCATCCAGCTGCCGGCACTCGAATGGGTCGTATTAAAATGATTTCTTTCGGCATTGTAAATTGTAAGGTCGTCGCGCTGTGATTCGGCCAGGGCCTTTTGATATTCCTCGGGGAACTGCAGGACCAGGAACACCTTTCCGATATCGTGAAGCAGGCCATAGACGGAAAGTTCGTCAGGCTCCTTGTGACCCTTTTTAACGGCTATGATCCGGGAGAATATTGCGCAGCCGATCGAGTGCTCCCAGAGCCCGATCATTGTCTTTTGCATGAGGTCGAATACAGAAACACCGAGCAGGAGCCCTTTTACAACAGTAAGGCCGAGCAGGATAACCGCCTGGTTAACCGAGGAGATCCGTCCGGGAAAACCGTATACGGGCGAGTTTACCATGCGCAACACCTTGGTCGTCAGCGCCGGATCGCCCGCTATGAAATTGCTGATCTCGTTAAGTGACACCCTCGGGTTTTCGATCACCGCAAGGAGTTTGTTGAGCACCTTTGGGATCGTGGGAAGAGCCATTATGTTCTCGATCTTTTCGCGAACCGTTCTCACATCCATATTACTCATAGAGGCTCTCGGCGTGCCTTGCTGCAGCTTTTCTGATCGTATCCATGTTGGGGTCGTCACGGGTGAGGCGGAACCGGCTGTCGATCTCTGCGAGCAGCTCATCTATGGGTTTGGGTGGTTTGGCCGTACCAACGACATAGACGGTGTCCACGTTCATGTTTTTTATTCTGTCGATAAGCTCGGCCGTAAGCTCGGTGTTCTCTCCGAGCAGAACCATGCCGTTCCCGTTTACGACTGATCGAGCGGTTATCATTCCGGGCTCAAGTCCGGAGGTGCTTACCCTGGGCACAAGGCCTCCTTTGTATTAGTATCGCACAAAATGAGAAAAACATTATAGATATTGAGCAAAGCGTTTCTCAAACGTTGCCGAGCCAGGCCTCGAGCCTGTCGCAGCCTTCTTCAAGATTATCGAGCTTATCGGCATAGGAAAACCGTACATGCGATGATGCCCCGTATTCACCAAAATCATAGCCGGGGGTTATTGCAACCCCGGCCTCGCTGAGCGCTCTCTCGACAAAGGCCATGCTGTCGATCCCGAAATTATCAATACCCGCATAAATATAAAATGCCCCGTCGGGAATGCGGGGGATAACGAAGCCGAGGCCTTTAAGGCGGGGAATAAGAAAGTCCCGCCTATTCTTGTACAGGGAGCACATTTGTGCGAGCACCTCTTTGTCGTCAAAGGCTTTGAGCGCAGCATACTGGGAGATAGAGGGCGGCGCTATAAAAAGGTTCTGGGCCAACCTCTGGATAGGGCGGACAAGGTTGGGTGGAACGACCATCCATCCAAGGCGCCAGCCCGTCATTGCATAAGCCTTGGAGAAACCGCTCACGAGGATGATATCGCCGGAAATACAGGCGCTCGAAGAGAAATCAACATCGTACGTAAGGCCGGAATAGATCTCGTCGACAATAAGAAGAGCGCCGGCGTCAGAGAGGCGGCGGTGAAGGGCGGCGATCGTTTCCGGCCGGTAAACAGCGCCGGTTGGATTGGACGGGTTCGCGACAACAAGAAGGTCGGCGGATGGAAGCGCGTCGAGATGTTGGGGAAGGATCTCGTAATTGTTTTCCGCGGACACCCGGATGGATTGTATGGCGCAATCCGTGAGCGAGGCGATATTCCTGTAGCACGGGTAACCGGGGTCAGACAGAACGAGGGTCCTGCCTGGTTCAAGAAGGGCCGCGAAAAGAAGGGTGAACGCGCCGGACGACCCATTCGTAACTATGATGCGATCGGGCGGGATATCGACATGGCACGAGTTGGCGTAATCGTCCGATATTGCCCGCCTCAGTTCGGGAATGCCGAGACTGTGGGTATAAAATGTCTTGCCCTCGTTGAGGGCCGCCACGGCTGCCTCTTTTATGGGTCCGGGCGTTTCGAAGCCGGGCTCACCCACCTCCATGTGTATTATGCGGTGGCCCTGCAATTCCATCATACGGGCTTTTTCGAGAAGCTCCATAACATAGAAGGGTGATATCCGGTCTGCTCGTTTCGATATTTCCATGCGTATCCCTCAGGAGATAGAGGAACTCTATCAAAATCAGGGCAAACGTGTCAATGAGGCGGTGAGGAAGCGCCACGAAAAACATTGACATTGCAGGCATATCTCTTCATAATGGAAAAATCTTGAGAGAGGTTCCCCCGAGGCCTTGGATAAAGCAACTCCTTGGATATATTGGTAAAACTAGGTAGGATGGGCCACAGGGCTTTTCCCGAAATACGGAATTGCCGATATTATATGGGACGGGAGAGGTATGATAGTCAGAAATTTTAACGATCCTGAGGTGTTGCAGACACGATACCGGGCGCACGGGGGCGCGGATGCATGGATGATCATGACAAGCCGCCACCTCGAGGGAATTGAGTTCCTTGCGTACGCGACATTACAGCCGGGAAAGGTTATAGAAGAGCACATCGATCCGGTGGAAGAGATATATCATGTTTACAGAGGCGTGGGGTACATGAAGGTTGGAAATGAGATCCGCGAGGTCAAGGAAGGGGATTCCATATGGATCCCGGCCGGCGAGCCGCACGCCCTGGAAAACCGGACGAATGAAGTGACGATGGTTCTCGTCATAGCCGCGTACCCGCGTTGAAATAAAGAACGAGACCGGGAAGAAGAACTTTTCAGGCACCCAGAATGAACATCAGACCGGGAACCAACATAAATATCATCATTAATGTA
>CAIQJW010000084.1 GCA_903872255.1 uncultured delta proteobacterium
ACTTGTACAGAAGAACGGCAATTGTATTATGCCGTATTCCATTATTCCCGCAACCGCACCCTTGTCGCCGGCCGTAAACAATCCACCCCCGAAAATAGCGTTGACCATGGGACCTGTCAGAAAATAGATTACTGCCGTGACAGGAATTGAAACAACCGTGGAGAGAACGAGAAAGAAGGATAGTTCCCTCCTGGCATCTACTGTGCGGTTTCTCGCAAAATAGGAAGAGAAGTGGGGCAGCATCACCGTTGATATACCTGTCCCGATAAGGCCCGTAAAAAAGACAATGAACTTCGTGCCAAGACTGTAAGCGGAAACACTTCCGGGAGACATCGATGCGGCAACCATGTTGTTTACCGGCAAGGCAAGGCTTACAAACAATGCTGCAAGGACCAGCGGCGCATACTGCGATAGAAGCCCTTTGATCTCTTCCGAACACCTTTTGCAAAGCCCTATGATCGCAGAAGGGCGAACCATCGGAAATAGCCTGTAGCCCTCTTTCTTTACATAATGATCGACAATAAAAAGATTCACCAATTGCCCCGCGAACATCCCGACGGCCATGGCATATATACCAATGTACCTCGCGGCCACGAAAAGGAAAACGATAGCCACTACAGGCACGACGGCCTGTGCCAACGCAGGCAGTGCGAATTTTCGCCGGGCATTGAGGATGGAGTTTCCTAATATTACAAAACCACTAAAAAAAAGAATCGGCAACACGATCATAAGGATCCGATGTGACTGCAATATCTTGCTCGCTGTAAACCCCCAGCCTAACACAGGCAGGTAATACTTGCCGGAGACATAGAGTGCTACGTTGAGGAAGATCATAGTGCAGAGTATTGTGGTTGAGCAGAGGGTTACGAGATTCTGGGCGTCTTCCTGCGAACCATGTCTGAAGGAACTAATAAGAAGAGGAATGACAACCGTTCCAACGGGGATGCTCAGGACGGTCACGAGGAACATTGGAACGATCATCGCTATAAAGAATGCATCAAGCTCGTTTCCCAGGCCAAACCATCTCGCCAGGACAACATCCCTCGAAACGAGCAGTACATTAGACAGCAGCGTGAAAGCGACTACGGCAAAACCGGCAGCTATTACCGTGGACCTGGTGTTGAAACCACCTGTCTCGTACACAGGATGGTTTTGTTCCTCTCTGTATTCATCAACGACGTTTCTGAAGATGACCCCCTTTAGCCTCTCTCCGCACTTCCTGCGCACCAATTCCATCCACCCCATGGTACCTATAAGTATAAAAACAAACAAATAAACATAACGAAATCGATACAAAGTGCCGATATTGGGGTGGGCGTAACCCAGAACGGTCAAAAAAACAATAGCATTCAAAGCCAGAAGAAGGAGTTGTGGCGACCTCCGGTACCAGAAGGCCAAAAATACCCCCGGGACAAACAGGTACCATACGGCTGTCTCGACCGTCGAGACAAGGCGGGTCATAGATGAACTTTCGCGCCACATGTTTGGAAAAGGGGCAAAGAGTGCAATGAATGCCGAACGTGGCAGGTAGGCTATAGCGGACCAAATATTATCCGGCCTGACGTTTTCATCAATAACCGTCTTCGCGCTCACCAGTTTAACATGATAAACATTGGTCATCCTTATCAGGGTTGTGTTCTCGACCAACCGATCTAACGCTGCGGGAACCGATCCGCTTCTCTTCCAATTCCACTCTATGCGTTGCTCCTTAAAAATGCGCAAAAGCTCGGCCTTCTTTTCAATGGGATCGATCTTCGGCATACATGAATTGATGATTGCAAAAACAGTAATAAAAATGACAAATAGACCTGTAAGCTTTAGCCCTTTCAATACTTGTTTTTGCAAAACAAAACACACCAACAAAGTAATGTACAAAACGGTGCCTGACATCATCAAAACCTTGATGTTGTATGGCCTTACAAATATAACGAAGGCCACTCCCGTAAGCGTTCCCAGAACGATCCAGAGCACACATCGCATTCTCGATGAGTGTTGTGCCCCCTTGAGCCATGAATAAAATATGATAAGCATGCCCAGGATGGCGAAACCATCCTTGTGAATCTGCGCGTACCAGTTGAGGGCTGAAGGAAAAACGACAAACAGTGAAGCGGCAATAACCCCGGAGTACACTCCTACTTTTCCGGGCCACAACAAACGTGCAATCAAAAAGAGAAGCACGCCTGATGTTGCGTGTATTGCAGCGTTAAATGGAATGAGCAACGAAGGGTCATTGACACCGAAAAGTACATATAGCGCCGCAAGAAAGGAAACGTTGCCCGTCGCTCCTTCCGCCGGCCTTAGAACCCATTGGCTCCATCCCTGCGTACGAATGGATTCAGCAAGCATAGCGGCAACCATATCGAAAAAAGGTGAATCTCCTCCGCGTATGAGCCCGCTCCCTCCATGAATAGCAGGAAACAAAGGCAATACGATCTTCTGAAATACCAGGGCAGCAAATGTGGAATAACAATAAAAGATCACCCAGAGGATGAACTTCATCGAATAGAAACTGTTAGTTTTGTTTTTATCGCTCATTATTGGAAGACTGTTTCCGAGTTTAGGCTTTCAAATGTTTCAAGGACTAAGTTGTAATTTCATTGTCTCAGGGTTTCAGTTTCCTGTTTTTCCTTTTCTTTCTTCCTTCGAATTTCTATATCTTCCGCCCAGTTTATAGAAGACAATCTTCGTCACTTCGAGGAGTACATTTCTCGCACCATCCTGATCCGTCCACCATTTTCTGGGAAAAGCCTCATATGGCGTTGCCAGAACCTTGAACCGACATTGACCCATTTTATTATGAAAGATCATCTGTGCCCTTTTCACGTGATACGGCGAAGTCACCACAAGAATATTGCAGTCTTTACCCTTAAAAACACTATTGGCAACCTCTGCCTCGTCAACGGTGCTTTTGCAGATATCGCCCACCACATGTATATGCTCTGCGGGAACGCCCTTCTTTAGGAGTACATCTTTCTGCATTTGTTCCGTCGCTGGAAAATAGACACCGAGATCGTCGAGAAGTTTATACCAATCTTCTCTGACGGGACGCGTGACATAAACCCCTTTCGCGTAGCCCTGATTGTAAAGCTCAGCCGCATAGAATGAGCGTGATGGCGGCCCTGCAAGAATAATAATCCCTTGGGCCGACACGGGTTGATCACTACCCCTCAACCAATCAACAACGTTAAAGACGGCAACAAGGGTTAGAGCAAGCAAAACGACAAGGACCACGAAGAAGATGGTCAGCTTCTTTGCCATCTTCTTCACAGGGAACCTTCAAGCACTTTGTAGAAGTTTATCATGGCTGACGTTATCTTTTCCTTCGTGAATTTTTCCAGGATGTTGGTCCTTGCCCTTTTGCCCATCGTCCTGACCAACGAAGGGTCCTCGACGAACCGTGCCATCTTCTGCATCAGTTCATGGTGTGCACCTTGTTCGAACAGACAGCCGGTCACGCCGTCCTCTATGGCATCAGTGATCCCATAGATCCTCGATCCTATTGAGGGTATGCCGACAGCTGCGGCTTCAGTAATCACCAAGCCAAACCCTTCCCGGTAACTCGGAAGACAAAGGGCGTCCGCTGCAGACATATACTGCTCGGGCGCATCAGCGAATCCGGTGATATGCACCCTGTCAGAACACTTTGCACATATCTCCGTGATCGTTTCCGCCAGCGCCTCTTCATCGGGACCGGCAATGAGAAGGCTGGTGTTCGGCAACCAACGGCACAGTGAGGAGAAAGCCCGTGCTAGATCCAAGATTCCTTTGTCAACCTTAAGCCTCCCAAGGAAGAGAAAAACGATATCACTGGGAGGAATGTCATACATCTCTCTCACCTTTCTTCTCGCCTCGGGGTCGAAACGAAACCTTTGCGTGTCCACTCCGCACATCGAACCGTTGCCTATCACCGATGATTTAGTACGGCTTACAACGCCTTCGCTGATAAGAAATTCCCGTTGTGAGGGGCTATCAACAAGAATGTGGGTGGCACAGACGACCAGGAGTCTATCCATGAACTTGAGAATAGATCGCTTCGCGCCGGTACTGTTCTTCCATACCTGACCCGTAAAAGTGTGTACCCGGACAGGAACTCTCGCGAGAAGACCCGCCATCATGGAAAGAAGTCCCGACTTGGGCATGATGGAATGCAGGATATCGAATTTCTCTCTACGAATCACAATAAAGAGATCAATAAGCGATCTCAAGTCCTTCAAGGGCGATATCTTTCTCTCTATCGCTACGGGCATGACGTGTGCCTGAATGCCATAGGGTTCGAGAAAATGAGAGTCATCGGTGTTAACGATAACGCTCAGATCAAAAGTCTCCTGCAAAAAGTGCATATGGTCTACTAGAAAAACCTTGACTGACAAATCAAGCGTGGCGACAAAGCAAACTTTCTTTTTCATATCGAAATAGGCACCACTAACGAAGACCCTCTCAAGTCATGGCCTGCGGTAAATCACGAGAGCTATCTGTACGTGATACGGGGATACTATTGATATGAGGTTGCATGGTGGCTATGACATCAGCTATCCTTTTCTCCCATGTATGATCGTTGACGACTCGTTGTTTGCCCTCCCCCGCAATGGCCTGACGTATATCATCATGCTTCAGGTAATAGTCTATTTTACGCTTAAGTTCCTTCATATCCTTAAAAGTGACTATCTCTTTATCCACTTCAAAATGTCTCTCAACGTTCTTAATATGGTCCACCACTTCAAAGGCACCGCAGGCGGGAATATCAAAGGTGCGCGTATTCAGGCCTTCAATCGAATGGGGATGGTGGATGTTAAGGACAATTTTTGAACAAAGATATATCTTATTAACCGTTTCCCCTGCTGCCTTGCCTTTATAGTAAAACGGTGTCTTTTGACCTTTTTTCATGAAGTACTTCTTCCAATGATCCCCAAATACTCCGAGATTGTATTCGCTCAGGTTTTCAAAGATATCAACCCTGTTGGGAAAAGGAACGCCTATGAAACAAACGTCATAACTGAAATGCTCTCTGTCTTGCTGAGATACTGTTATCTCTCTGTATCGTTTTGGATTTGTTGCCAGGGGCAGGTAGCTTACAGATCTCGCCCCTCGTTTCCGTATCTCCTCAACGTAATGGGTGTCAAACACAAAAATATGATCATACCACTGCATGCCATTACTGAAATTGGACCTTCTGAAATCATCCTGAAGATTATTCTTGTCACTATAAAAAGGGTCATCCCACGCATAACCGGCAATCCGGCAATCCGAAAACTGCTTTAACTTCTTCAGGGTGGCGGGAAAGAGATGATCTCCTTTCACAATAAATAGAAGATCTGGTTTTTCTTTCAGGACACTGTCGATGAATTCCATGTTCTCTTGATCAAGATAAAATTTTATCACTCGATTAAGAATCGGTTTCATAAACGGATATTTAATCCCGACTATTCTACATATATTTTCAATAAATGAGAATTTTATGCGATAATTCTTCAGTACTGCCTCATAGCCCGCATATTCGAAGGCTCCTTTAATATCGGTATCAATCCCGTAGTATCCCGGGGCACAGACCAAGACCTTCCTTTTCACTATTTCGTTTCCCGCATAATGGCAAAACCTTCCTCGAGCGACAGAGGCTTTAACCCCAGTATCTTGTACATACGTGCCGTATTGAATGTCGTATCGGCCGGTCTTCTCGCCAGTTCATTGAAGAATCCCTGCTGAACCGGCTGGATAAGTCGCCTGTTCAAGCCGAAGGCCTCGGCAGCCTTGTCCAGCAGTTCGTAGATGCTGACCCTGTCGGCTCCGGCGATGTTAAAGGTGTCTGAGATTCCTTCGTTGGCCACTTTCCATATCGCGGCGGCACAACTTACATTGAGCAGTGGGTTCGCAAAAACATCATCATAAGCATGGACCGTCTCGTTGTTCTGAAGTTTCGAGAGAACCAGGGTGACGATGTTCGGTCTTTCAAAAGAGTGAGGCCATCCGTACATAAGGATCGGCCGGATTATGGCATGGGGAACCATCGCTCTCCTTGTGAACTCCTCACCTTTCAGTTTGACCACCCCATAGTAATTGACAGGCTCTGCATCATCATCCTCCGAGTATGGCGCGTGTTCGCCATCATAGATCCCGTTTGACGATATGTAGATAAAACGGGAGTCGTATTTCTCGCATAATCTCAGGATGTTCCCTGTCCCATTTATGTTGATGTCGGTGACGAGTTCACGGTTGGTCTCGGCATAGTCGGGGCTCCCGATGCCTGCCGTATGGATGGCAACATCGGGTCTGAACTCTCCGAATAGTCTGTCGCAACCCTCTGCGTCCCTGACATCTACTCGCAGGTACCGTACGC
>CAIQJW010000085.1 GCA_903872255.1 uncultured delta proteobacterium
CGAGCAGGCTGCCGAGGCGATGAGGGCTGAGTGACCCGGAAAGAGCAATATTATCGCGTTTAATCAAGAAGTTCGGGAACAGTGAGAAAACCCTTGAGTAAGTGTTTCTATGTATTACATATTCAAAAATTATTTGTCGGGAACCCCTTTAAAAAAAATCTAAAAAATATCTTGACAATGTACGGGACGGTCAGGTAAAAGTACTACATGTAGTATGGATATTGAGTACGCATACTATATATAGTGTTGGAGGGGGGTTTTTGCACCACTGGTACAACTTGGCCAAATCGCGGAATACACTCTGTTTTTCAACGAAATATAAAAGCTGTTAATTCAAATGGGGGGCTGTATGGAAACAACGGATCTGAACCTTTTTGTCAGGACGTCTGAGGAAAATATCTCCGGTTGGAACCGATCGAGGATAGTTGATGCGCTTATTCGTGAAACATTGATCGACCGGGACACCGCAGAAGAGATCAGTAAAGAGGTCGAACAGATGATCAGGCGGTCCGGCATCGAGGTGATCACTGCACCCCTTATCAGGGAGCTTGTCAATGCGCGGCTGATCGAAAAAGGGCTGGAAAGCACCCGGAAAATGCATACCAGGCTCGGTATGCCGATCTACGATGTTGACAGCCTTATTCTTCATCCCAATAAAGAGAACGCCAATGTGCCTCATGGCCCCGAAGCCACAAACCTGACCTTGGCCGAGGGGATAAAGAAAGAATACGCGCTCCTGTCCGTATTTTCCCAGGAGGTAGCCGATGCCCACATGAACGGCGACATCCACCTCCATGACCTTGGCTTTGTGGACCGGCCATATTGCAGCGGCCAGTCCCTTGAATATATCAAGAAATTTGGTCTTGACCTCCCTCATTCCCTTTCCATGGCGAAACCCGCAAAGCATGCGGAAGTATTGCTCGCCCATCTTGTCAAGTTCGCGGCCGCTCTCCAGAGCCATTTTGCCGGGGCGATAGGCTGGGATGCGATCAATATCTTTTTTGCGCCCTATATCGAAGGAATGTCCGATAATGATGTAAAACAGCTGGCACAGATGCTTATTTTTGAGTTTTCCCAGCAGGCTGTTGCGCGGGGAGGCCAGGCTATTTTCACGGACATCAATATATACTGGGAAATACCGAAGCATTTTGTCAGTGTTCCGGCTATCGGCCCGGGTGGAAAATTCACCGGCAAGACATACGGTGAATACGAGAAAGAAGCCCAGCGTTTTGCATGGAAGCTGTTTGAGGTCTATAAGGAAGGCGATGGCGCCGGAAGGCCCTTTTTCTTCCCGAAACCGATCGTCCATATCACCGAGAAATTCTTCCACACCGACGGCCATATGGATTTTCTGCACCTTATTTCGGATGTCGCCTCGGATAAAGGCAATACCTATTATGTCTTTGACAGGGGTGAAACTGCAAAGATATCCGAGTGCTGCCGCCTTAGCTTCAAACTTGAAGAGTCAGACCTTCTCGATGCAAAAGAGCCCTGGAGAATGCGTTACTGCGCGCTTCAAAATGTTTCATTGAATCTCCCGCGCATTGCGTACATGGCAAAAAATGACGATACGAAGCTTATGGACCTCATTGCCGACCGGTTCGTCCTTGCAGTAAAGGCCCATAAGGAAAAAAGGGCTTTCATGGAAAAGCTCCTTTCCCTTGGCGAGAACGGGCCGCTCGCGCTTTTGACGATGAATCGCGACGGGATGCCGTACCTGAGATTCAACCTTGCATCTCATCTCATCGGCATGGTGGGCTTGAATGAGATGGTGCAGATACATACCGGGGAAGAGATGCACTCTTCAAAACGTGCCCTGAAATTCGGCCTTAAAGTCATGGCGCACATGAAGCTGCTGACCGATAAAATGCGCCGCCAGGAAAATATGAAGATCGTACTCGAGCAGACTCCTGCAGAGAGCACAAGCTACCGTTTCGCGCGTCTCGACCTCAGGTATTTTTCACCTGAAGCCGGAAGGATCATGAAGGGTGATATCGCCTCAGGCGAGGTTTATTACACGAATTCGACGCATCTTAATGTAAAACATGCTATGAACCCGATCGAAAGGGTAACGACAGAAGGTTTGTTCCACCCGCTTATCGAAGCAGGCTCGATATCTCATGTCTGGCTTGGCGAAGCCCAGCCGTCAAAAGAGGCTATTGCAGATTTCGTGATCAAGACCTTCAAGCATACGACCAGTGACCAGATCGCCTTTTCACCGGAATTCACGACATGCAACAAATGCCACAGGACGGGCCGAGGGCTTGCCGATACCTGTTCGTACTGCGGTTCCTCGGATGTTGACGGCATTACAAGGATAACCGGTTATTTTACAAAGGTGTCCAGCTGGAACAAGGGCAAGCTGGGCGAACTTAAAGACCGCTACCGCAACATGGAATTTTTCGCCCCGGAACGGGCCAGGGCTGCGGCTAATGATTAACCAGGAGTAACTTTATTATATAAAAGAGGGGTAGGGGTAGGGGTATGGGGATAGTTAAGATTTTTTACAAAGATGATTGCCCGATGTGTCCGATGGCGAAAAAACTCAAAGACAACCTTCGCGAAATGAACATCTCTGTTGATGACTACAATGTTGGAACAACAGACGGGCTGGCTGAAGCGACATTTTACCGCGTCATGGCATTGCCCACCATCCTTGTGGAGGATGATGCCGAAAATTCCGTCGGGGAATGGCGGGGAAATGTCCCTCACATTGACGAGGTGCTAAGTGCGGTCCAGAGCGCCTGATTGCCCGGCCGTAAAAGGGTTCCTGGAAACGAGTTTTGTCGACTGGAAGGGGCACCTGGCCTTTGTCGTTTTTCTTGGCGGATGCAACTTCAGATGTCCTTTCTGTCATAACCGCGATCTCGTTCTCAATCCTGGCGGCTTCGAAGATGTTCCCCTCGAATACCTGGTGGCAACCATCAGGAAATACAAGGCCCATTGGATCGACAAGATAGTCATTACGGGCGGCGAACCGACAATACACAAGAATCTCTTTACATTGATCGGGCTTTTAAAAACTGAAGGCCTGTCGATCAAACTCGATACGAACGGGTCGAATCCTTCGATCTTGAAAGGCCTCGTGAATGATGGGCTCATAGACTGCATAGCCATGGATGTCAAGGGACCGCTTGACAGGTACTCACGGTGGTGCGGCAGCCAGATAGACGAGGAAAAGATCCGGGAAAGCATCGATTTTATCATGGAATGCGGAGTTGATTATTATTTCCGGATGACCGTAGTTCCTTTCCTTCACCAGGAGGATGATGTCTATACCGTGGCGACGGAGCTTCAGGGGTCAAAAGACCTAATAATCCAGACCTTCAGGCCGGATATTACCCTCAACCCGGCATATGAGGGAATCAAACCCTTCAGCCCCGATAAAATGGCCCGGATAAAGGAAAACGTATCGGATATCATGTCCGGAAAGCCCTGGACGCGGGACCGGGGGCTTCGGCTTCCCGGCACAAGCTTCAGAGGGACGGAAGAGCTGTACCAGTAAAGAAAAAGTTCCGGGTTCTAAGTTCTACGTTCCAGGTTAAAAAACCTGGAAATAGTCTTTGCCTCGCCGCCATTCCGGCGCCGGGTACCCCATGAGTACTGGTAGTCCCCCTCCAACGTCATTCCGGCCAAGGGACTGTGTAGCAATTTCCCAGCCCGTCATCCCCCACCCGCCGTCATCCCGGCCGAATACCCTCTGAACACGGGAAATCCACCCACCGTCGATCCCGCACCACCCCCGCCGTCATCCCGGTTTACCGGGATCCAGCGTCTTTGTCTCTGCTTCTTCTTTTACAATGCGTTTAACTTAAGGTTTCCGTATACGTCTTTTCAAGTCGGATGTCACACCTGTATGTAAGGTTCCATTTCCTTTACCGGCAAGGATATACACACAGAGTTGTTTGTTCGTACTATTGCTATGGGGAATTGTAACTGGCTAATAAGAAAAAGAAAAGACACTGGATCCCGGTAAACCGGGATGAC
>CAIQJW010000086.1 GCA_903872255.1 uncultured delta proteobacterium
CGCCTTTCGAAAAGCCTTCGGGCCATTTGTTGTACGACGTCATTTTGCCATTTTTCTTATCGACCCTTACGACGCTGTCTGCGTTAGCGGGGACCAGCCAGATAGCCTGACCGTCAAAAACAGCCCCGGTAAATGCCAGATTCCCTTTACGAAAACCTTCCGGCCATTGCCCGTATGCAGTCATTTCTCCCGTATCCTTATCTATTTTTACGATACTGTGAGCATTCGCGGGAACCATCCATATGTGCTGGCCGTCAAAGGCCGCGCCCGTAAATGCCAGATTACCCTTGCGAAAACCGGCAGGCCACTGGCTGTAGCCGGTCATCACCGTCTTTGCGGCAAGCGGCTTTGGAGGTATTGGACCACTGAATCCGTATCCGTCCTGGTTGAAAATGGGCGGAGATACCCTGTTTTTCACGCGCTCGTCATAAAATGCAATGAGCGGCTTCCCCTCGACACATGTCAGGTCCTCAGACGAACACGAGATATAGATCTCCTGCCCTTGGGTGACCGGTGTATCCAGGGCCAGCTTAAACGTTGTAATGTCGGGAATATCGAGACAAACGTCTTGTACCGGAATGGGAAGTTTATCCGCGGATATAGCGAACCCGGATTCATTTCCTGCCGGGTCGGCCATTGCCTTGTCAAAGGTTACATATACAATATCGCCCACGGTATTCGTCCGGGCATGCACGATCGAAGCGTTTGCGGTCATTTCTACCCCTTCGAGACGGATCCCGACTTTTACGGCCTTGTCGCCGTCAGGAGTGACTATGGAGGGATCGAGGCTCCGTGTTGCTTCGATGCGTATGACAGGATTGACATGTATGGCGCTGAGCGCCTGTGAACAAAGCGTATTTCCGGACTTGATCACTGTCTCGATGATATATTGCCCGCACTTCTTGAAATTATAGGTTATTGGATTTAACTCCATAACCGCATCCGGTAAGGAAGCGGGGAGTTCGAACCTGATGGAATCCTGATGGACCGTATTGCCGTCAGGGTCCTTCAACGTTAGCTCTGCCTTAAGCGGTGCATCGGTATTGGACCTGTTCTGAAATGCGATCTTGAGTTCAACCGTCCCGGTTTCATTTGCGCTGTAATAAGCAGGATTTGCCGAAATAATTAGGTCCTCGATCACGATGGCCGGCATTATTAAAAAGGTTATTTTCCTTTCATCGAGTATCCGTCCATCGGCGGCATCGGCCACGTGAAAACGTACGGCGTACGATCCCGGGGGATTCATGCCGGTATACCACGACAATGTGACAGGTTCGCAGTCGCCGGTCCCAAGATTTACGGACGGGCTTGTATCGTGGGATGCAGCGCCTATAATGTGCCGGTAAGAGTCGGCGATCTTGGCGTTCACGACTATACTTCGGGAAATATCAGACCTGTTGTCGATCGTTGAGTATATATATACGGTTTCGTTGGGCAGGTATTTTTTTCTATCTGTATTCACCGACTGCACCGTCACATCACTGCCGGCCGGAGAATCGGAGGATTCTGCGGCAGCAGATGAGCTGGCCTTGCGGCGGGAAACCAGGGATATCTTTGTATGCTGGGTCCTCTGGCGGGCCTCGCTTTTTTTAACGGGCGGGGTTTCGCCGGCATCGCTCGACGTCCCGGTATCCGTCACCGTGGGCTGCGGTTCGGATATTGATAGAGGCCTGTCCGATACGGGCCGGGACGCCTCTTCCCTCTTATCCAGGTCCGGCAGGTTAAAGGCCTCGGCAGACGGGGCGGCTTCCTCATCCGGCCCGGCGGTTTCTGAAATACCGGACGCCTCTATTGCCAGGACGGTTGAATAGAGATCATCGTCCCACGAACCATTTTTAGATTGGGAAGATAAAATAAAATCATTGGCCCGTTCGAGGACGTCGGTCTCTCCCGATATGCCATGGAGGGCGCTTAATACGAGGGCAGTCTCTTTTACCGTTGAAACCCGGTCGCCGAACCCTCCATCCTTATGCTGTCCCGATAGAAGATACTCAACGGCATTATTTACAGCTATGGCTTTTTGGGGTATTTCGGGGCTTTGTTTCAGCGATATGAGGGCCATCGCCGTGAGCAGTATGGTGCTGGCGTCACCCTGTGAAGCACCCCAGCCTCCATCACCGTTCTGATAAGCAAATAAATAGTGGAATGCCTTTTCGCTCGAAGACAGGCGGGTACCCGGTGTTCCTAAGCTGTCCCCTTTATCGAGATTCCCGTCCTGGAATATTTTTTTCAAACTCTCGACCTTCTTCTGCACTATTCGTTTCGGCGTAACACCGCTACTTGCGCAATATACTCAAAGGCAGCTGTCAACAACTATTGCATTAAAAGTGTATACATAAAACCTTGATATTAAAAGCAAAATCTTCTATTTCCCGGAGTCGATTATGACCGTCACGGGTCCGTCATTAACAAGCGAAACATCCATATGCGCCTGAAACACGCCGGTTTGTACATCGGCTACGCGTCTTTTGGCCCTGTCGACAAAAATATCAAAAAACTCGCGCGCTTCCTGAGACGGCATGGCGCCCGAGAATGACGGCCTGCGGCCCTTCGAGCAGTCGCCATACAGGGTAAATTGCGATACGACGAGGAGTGCACCATTGATGTCGAGCAATGATTCATCGAACCTGCCATCCTCTTTTTCAAAGATCCTGAGATTGACTATCTTGTCGATCAGCCAGTCAATGCTCTCCTTAGTGTCATCCCTCCCTATGCCTAGCAGTACGAGGAGGCCACGGCCGATACGGCCAACACATGTATTATCGACAAAAACAGATGATTCCTTTACCCGCTGTACGACGGCACGCATGCGCTGACCCTCCGTTCGCATAAAAAAAGGACCCGTTTAAG
>CAIQJW010000087.1 GCA_903872255.1 uncultured delta proteobacterium
AGAGATCTGGCGGAATAGAAATTAATATTTTGGAGATGTTTCCAACAAATAAGGGGAGAATGATTTCTCCCCTTATTTGTTATTTTACGGTTTTCGGGTCAATCGCCTATCTTGCTTCTACCGGTTTCTCCTCGGCAGGGGCAGCTTTGACTTTCTTTTTTGATTTTTTCGTCTTTTTCTTTGGTTTCTTTGCTTTTTTCTGTTTCTTTGCCGGTTTTTCCTTCGGTGCATCAATCTTTTCGGGCGGCGTTGCCGGAGCTGCAGACGTTGCCGGAGCTGCAGCTGCTCCCTTCTTCTCCTCGGCGGCAAAGCCCGTCAATGTCAAGGACAGGCCGATCACCAGGGCAAACATGAACACTAAAGCTTTCTTCATACTGTTTCACCTCCTTATGTTTTAGTTGTGTATAAACGATTTATATACCAGTACCAAAATAAATGACAGAGAAAAATAGAAAAAAGTTATGAGGAAGAAGCTGCGGGGCCGATAAGGATAACCGGAAGCAATGCGGTAGGGAAATGACGCGGATTGAATCGGTAAAAACCCTATGTCCGATCATTGCCAGGGCTTGAATTTGTTGGTGATGGGCATTCTTCTGTCTTTCCCGAAGGCCTTGGGGGTGATCTTTATCCCGGGGGGCGACTGGCGCCGCTTATATTCACTTAAGTCGACCATCCTGAGCACCCGGGCGATCTCCTCGGCGGGCAGGGCGGGGAAATCATGCGTGGTAGGTTCTTTGTCTTCCTCGACATAGCTTTTTAACACCTGATCGAGGTGATCATACGGGGGCAGGGTATCGCTGTCTTTTTGATCGGCCTTCAATTCGGCAGTCGGTTCCTTGGTAATGATCCTTTCCGGGATAACCGGTCCTTGTTTGTTTCTCCAGGCACATATCTCGTAGACGATCGTCTTCGGGACATCCTTGATAACGGCAAAACCTCCTGCCATGTCTCCGTAAAGCGTGGCATAGCCCACACTCATTTCGGACTTGTTCCCGGTTGTCAGAACGATCCATCCGAATTTGTTGGACATTGCCATGAGGATATTGCCCCGTATGCGCGCCTGCAGGTTTTCTTCCGTAATATCTTCCTTCATGCCTGCAAATAAGGTTTTCAGGCTCTTGAGATAACCTTCGAGGATGCTGTCGATCGGGATATCGATGATACGGATCCCAAGGTTGGCGGCAAGCTGATAGGCATCTTCCCGCGAATCACGCGAAGTGTACTGCGACGGCATAAAGACAGCTGTGACATTCTCTTTGCCAAGGGCATCAGCGGCAAGCGCGGATACAAGCGCCGAGTCAATCCCGCCCGAAAGGCCGATAACTGTTCCCTTGAACCCGTTTTTCCTGACATAGTCGTGAAGCCCCAGTTTTAATGCCTGATAGACCTCTTCATCAGGTTCAAGTCGTGCGACAGGATCAGGCTCGATCGGCTTCTTTATCTTCCCATCTTTGTTAGTACCGGCAATATTGGTTATGGAGCCGCCCTCGATATTCGATGGCCTTTTCGCCAGGTCTTTTTCGGCAATGTCGAACATAAGGAGGTCTTCCTCGAAGGCCCTGGAGCTGGCCCTGATATTACCCGATCTATCCATGATAAAACTCTGGCCGTCGAAAACAAGCTCATCCTGCCCGCCGACAAGGTTAGTATAGGCCACCCAGACCCGGTTTTCCCTGATCCTGGTCTTTACGATCCTTTCCCGGTCATATATTTTCCCCATATGATACGGTGATGCATTGATATTGAATATTAGAGCGGCACCCATCCGGGCCATGGTCGATGTCGGGGGCCCCTTGAACCAGGTATCCTCGCAGATCGCTATGCCGAACAATACGTTCCCGAAACGAAAGATGCGGGGGCGCTCCCCGGGAATAAAGTACCGTTTTTCATCAAAGACGCCATAGTTCGGCAGGAATTTCTTGCGGTAGATGCCGCGTATCTTGCGTTTATAAATAATGGCGGCAGCGTTGTATATGCCGCGCACCGACGAGTCTACAAAACCGATTATGGTTGCGGGGCTGTCTATCCTCAATGCCAACTCGTTGACTATTTTGATATTCGAATCAATAAATCCCTTTTTTAATAGCAGGTCCTCGGGGGGGTAGCCGGTTATGACGAGTTCAGGAAAAGCAAGAATATCGACGTCATTCTCCCTGGCCCTGTCAACGAAGCTTAAAACCTTTCCGCTGTTCCCGGAAAGGTCGCCAACCGTAGAATTTACCTGGGCAAGACCGATACGCAGTATGCTTTTCATAATTCCCGTCATCTTTTTGTTAGAATGTTCGCGTTTCCGGATAAAGGGTGTATTGTTTTCTGCGGACACTCAGGACACCTTTTTTTACGAGCGATGTCATCATGCGGGAAACCGTTTCCCGGGAACAACCGCATGCATTGGCTATATCTATCTGCGTCGGCCCTTTTTCTATGATGGTATGATCCTTCATCCTGATCCCGGTCTTCTCCCCGACATCGAGAAGATATTTAAGGACGCGGCCTTCGACATTCAAAAATGCCAGCCATTTTATTCTCTCATCCGCTGCCCGCAGTCTGCCCGCCATCACTTTCAAAATATTGATCGATATGGAGGGATTTTCCATGAGGAGCCGCATGAAATCATTCCTCCTGATGATGAGAAGATCGCAGGTTTCCATCGCAAGAATATTCGCCGAGCGCGGCAGTTCATCAATAAGTGCGAGTTCGCCAAAAAAACCGTCCTTTCCGATAACATCGAGAACGTATTCCCGGCCTTCCTCGTCATAAAGGCAGACCTTGACCCTCCCGCTAATAACGATGAACAGGGCATTCCCTTCTTCGCCTTCCTGAAAAATGAGCTGTCCCCGATGATACGTGTGCATATAGAGTATCCGGGAGATGGTCTCGAGGTCGCTGTCCTTGAGACCTGAAAAGAGATGCACGCTCCGTAAGTTATCCGCGTATCTTTTCATTTTTTCCGCCCTTTTTCAGGTCATCATACTAATTGCCGATGAATTGTACAACATTTTTAAGAGATTCCCGGACCTTGCCGCCCGGGATGCCGCCCTGCGCCGTCATCGGGGCCCCGCCGCCTTTGCCGCCGTAATGTGCCGTGAGATTTTTGATGATCTTTCCGGCGCTGAATGTTTTTTGAATGTCCTTGCTGACCGATGCTACAACCAGCCCCTTGTCGTCCGGGCCTGCCGTCCCCACGATGACGATGCAATCCTTGATGCGCGACCTGACGACATCGGTCACTTTTCTGAGGTCGTCCGCGCTCGCATTCTCCATGAACAGGGTCACGACCTTGACACCGCCGATATCGGGCGCCTCGGCAATGGCCCCGTCGACCCGGCCGGCGACTACATCCTGTTTGAAATGCTCCAGTTCTTTTTCGTTCGATGCAATCTCACCGAGGAGCGATTCGATCCGTGCCTCGACCCGGTCAAATTCAGTATTCGTCCGTCTGGCAATGGACCTCAAGGTCCCCTCGATCCTGCGCTTGTACGCCAGGGCTCCCATGCCCGTTATCGCCTCGATCCTGCGCACGCCCGATGCCAGCGAGCTTTCGCTGAGGATATAGAGGCTTCCTATCTGGCCTGTATTCTTAACATGCGTACCGCCGCACAGCTCACGGGAAAAATCGCCGATCGATATGACACGCACCGTTTCTCCATATTTCTCTTCGAATAATGCCGTGGCACCTTCCCGCATGGCCTCTTCGCGGCTCTTGACATTCACTATAACCGGCACGCAGTCCATTATCTTTTGATTAACTATATCTTCGACCTTTCGTATCTCATCGTCTTTCATGCCCTCAAAATGGGTGAAGTCGAAGCGCATCCGGCCGGGTTCGACGAGCGACCCCGACTGCTTGACATGGTCGCCAAGGACCCGGCGCAGGGCAAATTGGAGCAGGTGCGTCGCCGTATGATTGCGGGACACGCCCTTCCTCTTTTCCTCATCGACCGCAAGCGAAACAGGGTCGCCGCGGCGCAGGATACCGGATTCCACGATAACCCTGTGGGCAAAGAGGTCTTCTTTGACCTTGATCACCCCCGCAACACGCGCAAGGATATTTCCCCCGGCAAGGGTCACCGTCCCGGAATCATCGATCTGCCCGCCGCTTTCTGCATAGAACGGGGTTTTCGTAAGAAAAAGTTCGCCTTCTTCGTCTTCGCCTATCTGCTCAACGATCTCGTTGCCGACAAGGATCGCCTGAATGACACCCTCGTCCTCAATGGTCTCGTATCCTGTAAATACATTTGACAATCCCTTTTGCAATATTGCCAGATGTCCTTCATTCCATTCTTCGCCCTTGATGTGCGAACCGGTCTTTGAACGTTCCTTTTGCTCGGCGAGGGCCTTTTCGAAACCATCCTTATCTATGCCAAGCCCGTCTTCATCGGCCATATCGGTCGTGATGTCGACCGGAAACCCATACGTGTCGTA
>CAIQJW010000088.1 GCA_903872255.1 uncultured delta proteobacterium
AACAAAGACACTGGATCCCGGTAAACCGGGATGACGGCTGGCGGGTGGGGTAGAGAGGAGATCAAATGGAGGATCTGATAAAGCGCGTTGCCCGGATGATCGGCGATGCAAAAAAAATTGTTGTATTCGTGGGGGCGGGCCTCAGCACCGAATCGGGCATACCAGATTTCCGCAGCCCCGGCGGGGTGTGGGACAAATATGATCCCGAGGATTTTTATTTTCAGAATTTCATCTCAGACCGGTCAAAGCGGGAAAAATACTGGGAAATGGCCACCGAGATGTATGGGGCAATGAAGGATGCGCAACCAAATGCCGGGCATATAGCCGTGGCGGAGCTGGAAAGACTGGGCAAGCTCGATTGCCTTATCACTCAGAATATTGACGGCCTGCATTTTAAGGCTGGCAATTCGGAAAACAAGGTTCTCGAATTGCATGGTACGGCCATGCATGTTTCCTGCCTCGATTGCCGCAAAAGATATGAAAGGGCCCCGATCCAGGACCGCATCGCAGGCGGAGAAAAGGCACCGGAATGCGATTCATGCGGCGGCCTGCTCAAACCGGCAACGATCTCATTCGGACAGACCATGCCCGAAAGAGAGACCGCCGAGGCATTCCGGCGTAGTGCCGATTGCGACGTTTTCATCGTGATCGGCTCGTCGCTGGTCGTCTATCCGGCAGCACAGATGCCCGTTGTCGCAAAGCAGTCGGGTGCAAAGCTCGTCATTATAAACCGCGATGAAACCGCCTGTGATAACCGGGCCGATGTCATAATAAAGGGACAGGCGGGGACGATAATGGCGGCCATTTTGAAGGAAGTTAAAGGCGGTAAGGAGTAAGGAGTAAGGAGTAAGGAGTAAGGAGTAAGGAGTAAGGAGTAGAGGACTCTGGTTATGAATATTCAGATATTTGGGACGAATAAATGTCAGGGTACTAAGGCGGCGCAGCGTTTTTTCAAGGAGCGCGGGATAAAATTCCAGTATGTTGACCTCAATGTAAAAGGCCTCAGCAAAGGCGAACTGCAGAGCGTGAAAGCATTGTTTGGGATAGAGAACCTGATAGATACGGAAGGAAAGGAATACGCGAAACGAAACCTGAAGTACCTTACGCATGATATAGAAGAAGAACTCCTCAATTATCCTCTACTTTTCAAAACCCCTATCGTTCGCAACGGCTCTAAAGCCACGGTCGGTAACGAACCGGATGCTTGGAAGGAGTGGTTAAAGACCGGGTAGCGGGACTGCGAAAATAAAGAAAACGTAGAACGTCTTTTTACGACTTTTGCCCTGCTATTTTCGATCTTTTCCGTTCCAGCCCACCGAGAATGGTCTTGCGCAGCCTGATGGATTTTGGCGTGATCTCGACCAGTTCATCATCATTGATATAGGATATACAGTCTTCGAGGCTCATGTATCGTGCGGGGGTGAGGATAACGGCATCGTCAGAACCGGAAGCCCTCATATTGGTCAGTTTCTTTCCCTTTGCCGGATTGATCACGAGGTCTGCCTCACGGGTGTGCTCGCCAATGATCTGGCCTCCGTAGACCTTTTCGCCGGGTCCAAGGAATAATTCGCCTCTATCCTGAAGGTTAAACAGGGCATACGCGACCGTGGTGCATTCTTCCATAACGACGAGGACGCCATTGTTGCGGTTTTTCATCTCTCCGGCATAGCGGTCATACCCGTCAAAGATATAGTTCATCGTGCCGGTTCCCTTTGTTTCCGTGAGGAACTGGGAACGAAAACCGATAAGGCCCCGGGTAGGAATACGGTAGCTCAACCGCACAATTCCCTTGTCCTGGTGCATATTGACCATTATGCCTTTGCGTTTTCCCAGGTTTTCTATCACATTGCCGGAATACTGCTCATCGACATCGATAGTAAGTTCTTCGTACGGTTCCAGGATACCGTCTTCTGTCTCCTTGATAATGACCTTTGGCCGGGTGACCTGGAATTCATACCCCTCGCGGCGCATCTTTTCAATGAGGATCGACAGATGCAGTTCTCCCCTGCCTGAAACCTTGTAGCCGATCGTATCCTCAAGTTCCTCGATAACCAGTGCAACATCGGAAAGTGTCTCGCGCATAAGCCTTTCCCTGATGTGGCGGGATGTCAGAAAACGTCCTTCTTTTCCTGCGAAGGGAGAATCGTTCGGGATAAAGTTCATCGATATTGTGGGAGGGTCGATGTCGATACCGGGAAGGGGCGCCGGGTTGTCCGGGTCGGTCAGCGTCTGGCCGATCGTAATGGATTCCATGCCTGCCACAGCGACAATTTCACCCGTCCCTGCGATCTGGGTCTCTGCCATTCCACTTCCCTTAAAGCGGTACACTTTTGTGATTCGTGCCGGGGAAGAGGGGATACCCTCGGTTGCAATGATGACGTCTTTATTCAGGTTGAGGACACCGGACGTGATCTTGCCTATCGCGAGCCTGCCAAGAAAAGGAGAATAGGACAGGGAGCTTACGAGCATCTGGAGCGCAGCTTCAGGATTGCCGATCGGAGGCGGGACCGCGTCAATGATCATATCGAAAAGCGGGATCATTGAAGATGCGGGAACCGCATGATCGAGCGTTGCGTAGCCGGCTTTTGCAGATGTGTATATGATCGGAAAATCAAGGATGTCATCGGGTGCATCGAGCTTCACAAATAAGTCGAACACCTGGTCGACGACCCAGTCGCACCGGGCGGCAGGCTTGTCGATCTTGTTGATCACGACGATGACCGGTAATTTAAGGCCCAGCGCCTTTTTCAGTACAAACCGCGTCTGCGGCATCGGCCCTTCTGCGGCATCTACAAGAAGCAGTACGCCATCCGCCATCTTGAGCACCCGCTCGACCTGCCCTCCAAAATCGGCGTGTCCCGGGGTGTCGATGATGTTTATAAAGTGGTCTTTATACAAGAATGAGCCGTTCTTCGACGAGATCGTTATGCCGCGTTCGCGCTCGAGGTCCATGGAATCCATAAGGCGTTCCTCGACGACTTCATTGTCGCGGAACATACCGCTTTGCCTGAAGAATTGGTCCACAAGCGTGGTCTTCCCATGGTCGACATGGGCGATAATCGCAATATTCCTGATCTTATTTTGTTCCATAAGGGATAAAGGGAAGTTTGTAAGGCCCGGTTTTACCCGGGCCTTAGGTTGGTCTGTTTTATGCCTTTGCTACGTTTGATGCGGCGGGGCCTTTCGGGCCGCTGACAACATCAAAGGTAACTGCATCGCCTTCGGATAATGATTTAAAACCACTACCCTGAATGGCTGAATAATGAACGAACACGTCTGTGCCGTCATCACCGGTGATAAAACCAAAACCTTTGGACTCGTTGAACCATTTCACAGTTCCTTTTGCCATACTGATGAAACCTCCGTGATAGAATGTGGAATATAAAGGAACTGCGCTATGGGACAGACAACAAAAATGAAATTCCTGTGGTATGTGACGAACAGCTTGTTCCTTCCTTTGTTCCGGAAGCGATTATCGCATAAAAATTACCTAAGTGCAAGAGATAATTTAGTGCCGGACAGGCAGAAATTAAGGAATATCAATGTTTTTCCTTGATATGCAACGCATATTTCCCTTAATCTTTCAGGAAGCACGTCATAAAATGTTAGACCATGAGGGGATCCAGGGCATGACTGATTTTGATAAGGGGCTCGAACTGTACGACAGGCCGGAGATCCTTTACCGCCTTTTTTTCCCCAGGCGCGAGACCGCTGCCGATACGGATAATGCCCGGAATCATTATGTTGATGTGGCTCCCGGGGTTGCGATCTGCTGCCGTTTTTTTATGTTCAGTAATGACGCACCCAATATTATTTACTTTCATGGGAATGGAGAGATCGCAGCGGATTATGACTACGTTGCTCCGGTTTATGCGCAATACGGTCTGAATTTATTTGTGGCTGATTACAGGGGATACGGGGGAAGCAGCGGGAACCCGACGTGTACCGCGATGATCGAGGATGCCCACCCTGTTTTTCGCTATTTCCGGGACCATGTCAAGGAAGCTGGATATACGGGAGATATTTTCGCAATGGGGCGTTCGCTGGGAAGCGCTCCCGCAATAGAACTTGCCTACCACTACCAGGAGGAATTCAGGGGGCTTGTCATAGAAAGCGGTTTTGCGACGGCCCGCAATCAAATAGGGCGTCTGGGGGTGGAATACCTTTTCGACGATGTGGAAGAGCCGGTCGGTTTTGGAAATGACCTGAAAATACGGGAAGTGAAGGTACCAACCCTTATAATTCACGGGGAATGGGACGAGATAATCCCGGCAGCGGAAGGCCGGCAATTATATGAACTATCAGGGGCACAGGAAAAATTCTCCTTGTTTGTCCCTCATGCCGGTCATAATGACATTATGTACCACGGAATGGAACAATATATGGATGCCGTGCGGTCTTTTGCCGGGAGATACACAAAATAATTTCCTGAGTGATATAATCCATGAGCAAAATTGAAATATCGGCCATACCTCATTTTTAATTCTCCCATGTAACATTTCAGTTTCCGGAAATCTTCCGGAGGCAGCATTGCAAATGCGGGCGCTGAAAAAGCACAAAAAAGGTTGACTATGTTAAAAAAAAGGTGGTAAAAACCATGCATAATAAAATAACAAAAAAATCACAAAAACTATGGATGAAAGAAAAAGGGAGCAATCTGGTACGTAACAGCGAGGATGTTTGTTCGTACGCGGATATCAAAACTGGGGAGGTTTGGTAAATGAGCGATCAAAATCTGGAGAGTAAGCGTTGGTTTCTCGCCATCGCCGGTGTCGTTATCATGCTGGTACTGGGCACTGTTTACGCATGGTCGGTTTTTGTTAAACCCATCGTGGCCGCCCAGGGTTGGGAGCCCAAGCAGGTGGCGCGGGTGTTCATGCTGATCATTGGTGTCATCGGTGTTTCCGCCGCCTTCGGCGGCATGTTGGTCGATAAAAAAGGGCCGAAGTTCGTCGCCATTCTGGGCGCTTGTTTTTATGGTTGCGGTGTTTTGTTGGGCGGCGTAGCTTTGAAGGCCGGCAGCTTTTGGTTCCTTCTTATCGGATATGGGGTAATCGCCGGTATCGGCAACGGTCTGGCCTATGTCGTTCCAATTGCCACGTTGATCCGCTGGTTCCCGGACAAACGCGGTATGATCACGGGCCTCGCTGTCATGGGTTTCGGCTTTGGAGCTTTTTTCATTGGTAAGATTATCCCCGGCCTCATCAATTCGGTCGGCGTGGCCAATGCCTTTTTTATACTCGGCGCCGTCTACCTGGTGCTTAATTTAATCGCTTCTTCCACTCTGAAAAATCCGCCCGCAGGCTGGCTTCCCAAAGGTTTCAAACCGGCAGCCACGACCGTCAATGCGGCCGATTCATTCAGCTGGACTGAAGCCAAGCGGACCCGCCAGTGGTACATGCTCTGGGGCATGCTCTTTTTGAACGTCACGGCAGGTATGGGCCTTCTGTCCAAGCTCTCCCCCATGGCACAGGAGGTTATCAAGGTTGCCCAAAATGTCGATGACCCGGCGAAACTGGCAGTGCTTGGCGGCAGCGTTCTTGCGACTGCCTCCATCTTCAACGGGTTGGGCCGTCTTTTTTGGGCTGCCGTTTCCGACAAGATCGGCCGGAAAGGCACCTACATGGTGATGTTTATGACGCAGGCAATTCTTTACGTCCTTCTTCCTCAGATCAGCAGCGTACTCGTGTTCACGATCATCGCGTGCTATCTTCTTGCATGTCTGGGCGGTGGATTTGCCGTCATGCCGGCTTTTTCGGCAGACTCGTTTGGCCCGACCTATATTGGCAGGATCTACGGTTTCCTGCTCACGGCCTGGGGCGCTGCGGGGGTTGTCGGAGGTTTTGTGTTCGCCGAATTCAACAAACAGCAGTCACTCTACACCGCGGCGGGATTGTTGGTCGTCGGCTTTGTCATCGCCATGCTCTTTCAGCGGCCAAAACACGTATCGGAGTATAAAAAATAGACGTAACCACGTTTTTAATGCGTTGATTAAAGAGCGCCGGTTTTTCACCGGCGCTCTTTCTTTACCTTATCAGGAGAAAGATCGACACGAGTGCCCGGGGGAATAATAGTAGTAATAATTAGGAGGTAGACCGGATCGATGTGTCGATTTTCAACATAGTAGCGTTAGTCTATCGGAGGGGGAAAGCTTTGTTAATAAAAAGTTTCTGAAAGATGCGGCGGTTCCTGGCTAACCGCTTAGATCCACCGGTTGATCAGACGTTTCCCTGTTCTTTAACGACATGAAAATTATGGTTTGAAGGTCTTCCGGGGATGTTGTCCCGGGGTCGTTCAGATAAAATTCGTAGATCTCCCCGGTTGGTTCATAACCGTTTTCGTCTGTCCATTCGGCAAGGGCCATGTATGCGGATTCTATCTCTTCGTAAGGCCCCGTATGAACCGTGGAGGCGGCATTTTCAACCGCGATCTCCCGACAGGTTATATCTCCGTCGCTGGAAACCGTCTTTGTAATGGGCAGGCACATTTCGATATCGGATTCCTCGGACAGCATGTCATGGTAAATGGCAAAGGGCGGCCCGGAAATGTCTTCGCCGGTCTTCTCGAGATACGTTATGAGGCGGGTAAATGATGCTTCGAATATCTCCGGCAGATCCTCTGCCGCCGCACGCGACCTGATCATAATTGCCGGCTGCGGGTCTATGCTGCCCAGTTTGCAGATATATGGCATCTATGCCTCCGTAAGGAATGTGCTCGAAAAATTCTGCTCTACTTCTTGAAGCTTCGCTGCGAAAGTATCCGGCAGTCGGCCGACCTTATGCCGGGCATAATTGAACACCACGATACCCGTTTCAGCCAGGGCGATCAGCGTGTCATTGCGAACCATACGTTGAAAGATACGAAAATTACCCGTCCCTAATTCCCCGATATGGGAATCTATGCGTATCTCGTCGAAGACGTAGCCTTCAGCCCTGTAATTAACGACCAGGTCAGACATGATCGTGCCGTTTTCTCCATCACCGAGATCACCCTCGCTAAAACCCATCGAGTGGTACATGCTCGCCCGCGCGCTGCCGACGAGGGTGACAATCGCATCGTTTCCAAGATGCCCGCCATAATTGA
>CAIQJW010000089.1 GCA_903872255.1 uncultured delta proteobacterium
AGCATCACTGTGTTTATATCCCGATGTTCCTTCCAGGCCGTGGAGCTCGTGTGAATCATTGCATTACCCGGTTATTTTCCCCACACAAAACGCATATGGTCAACCGGAAGGTTGTTTGCTAGCATGATTTTCAGGCAACAGGCTTACCGATCTTTTTAAGGAGATATTGAACGATGGAACAGAAGACTGACAATTATGCAATGGGATGGCTGCCGGATTATCCGGACTTCAGAGATTTTACACAGGAACAGGATACAATTCCGCCGAGGCTTACGGTCCTCGGCCAGACGAAGTCAATCCGCACAATGCTGCGGCAGGCCGGTATATCAGAAATGACAGGGCCAGGCCTTCCCGGGTCCGCCGACCTGAGGCAATGGTGCCCGCCAATAGAAGACCAGGGAAAGATCGGTTCCTGCACGGCCCAGGCGGGTGTATCGATCGTGGAGTATTTTGAAAGAAGGGCCTTTGGAAATCACCTCGATGCTTCAAGGCTTTTTGTCTATAAGACCACGCGTAATTTACTGCACTATTCAGGGGACACCGGGGCATTTCTTCGCTCTGCAATGGCGTCCCTGGCCCTTTTCGGTGTGCCACCCGAAGAATACTGGCCGTACAACGAGACTGATTTCGACAGGGAACCGCCCGGTTTCTGCTATGCATTGGCCAGAAATTATCAGGCGATAAGCTATTACAGGCTCGATGTGCCCGGTACTGCCAGGGATGCCCTGCTTGGCAACATTAAGAAAAACCTCGCTGCAGGAATTCCTGCCATGTTCGGTTTTACTGTTTACGCTTCGTATATGCAATCTGCTAAAACGGGGAAGATCCCCTTCCCCGCTCCAAACGAAAAGACTGTCGGCGGGCATGCCATCGTTGCCATAGGATATGACGATTCGGTATCCATCAAAAATACCGGCTCGAATGCGCTGGAGACGAAGGGCGCCCTGCTCGTCAGAAATTCATGGGGTACCGGGTGGGGAATGGACGGGTACGGATGGCTTCCCTATGAATACGTCCTCAAAGGGCTGGCAGTCGACTGGTGGTCGTTGCTGAAATGCGAATGGATCGATACCGGCCTTTTTAAGCTATAAATAAAAAATGTTGAAATCAGGTACGGCATTAGCGGATAATCATGCAGGCGTTTGAGAGATTTTTGCATAACGTCATATCATGCTTAGAGCTTGCCCACAAAACTGGTTTTCCTGGAAATTTCGCATCCTGGATGAGAGCAACAGAAATATAACTGTAATCGATATCGGCTGGATACGCAGTGCCCTGACACGAATTACGGGGCCGTCTTAGATTATGGATGAAAAAATAGGGATAGTCCTGATGCCGGGCATCGATGGAACGGGGATCTTCTTTGAACCCCTTATCGATGCCCTGCCGCCGGATATTCCCGTATCGGTTATAACGTATCCACCGAACGCAATTCTTTCTCTCGAAGAACATGCCCTGTTCATTACGAAGCATTTTCCGACAGACAATGTCATAATCGTGGCAGAATCATTCTCCGGTCTCGTTGGTCTCGAACTTCTTCACCTGAGGCCGCGGGAGGTCAAGGGCGCTGTATTCAGCGCCGCTTTCGCTCCACCGCTTCATCGTTCGCTGATCCGTGGCCTTTCTCTCATACCGGGAATGGAATTGCTCGTCGGCAAGCTCCCCGTTTCCCTGCTTGAGCATTTTCTTTTTGGTGCTTTTTCCAATAAAGAACTGGAAGCTTTGCTGGTCCGGGGCCTCCCGCATATTGATGCCGGATGCCTGAAGCACCGGGCGCGCCTGATCGCGGCCGGCTATCCATTTCCTGACGAACGGTTCAACATACCGTGCCTTTATCTTGAGGCTAGCCGGGACCGGGTGGTCCCGCAAAAAGCGGCTTCCTGGTTTGCCAGCCATTTTCATCCTTTCGAACATGCGAGATTTGATGCCCCTCATTGCCTTCTCCAGACAAAGCCTGTGGAATGTTCGGCACAAATAATGGATTTTATAAAACGTCGAATATATCCAACCTTATAAAGCAGGACACTGCAATTCACAGAGCGCTGCAAATACGACGGGACACAGGCCCGGTTCGCCTTGGTCCTTAAAGCTAAAACCTGTATAAATTCGGCGAAAACCATTTAATTTGGATAATATCGAATACATTGCCGGAATAAAACATGTCGAACGTGGGTTTTAGTCTTCCCCGTTAGACCCTTCAGTTCCCCCCAGGGCTTTATTATCCTAATTTCCCATTGACGCCGGTTAAGTCCATGATGTAGAAATGAGATATCCGGACTCCAATACCCTGTAATCTATGATCGACCACAGGGCTAACAATGCAAAACAGTACAGGCGGGATAAGACGTGACACTTAAGAAGGTCGATATTCCTTTAGAAGTTGTGATCCTGCTGATCGCCGGCATGTCTCTCGTTGTCACGGGAGCACTTCTTTTTGCGGTGTCTAACGGCTTAATTCCTTATTACGAAAACGGTTTTCATGGGTTGCTTCTGGTCATAATCGCCCTTCAGACCATGATGCTGGGAAAAACACCCTTTGGCGACGTACGCAGGTCGCGTACTTTGCTTGCCGCCGGCGTTATCGTTGCCGCTGTCGGGATCATCACCTGTTTCGTCCCGACCTTTAGCCGGTTTCCCCGCCTCCTGCTACTGGTATGTCTCGGTCCGGGAGGCTTGGCACTTCTTCTGCAAATGTGTATTGCCCGGGATAAGCTTCGAACCTGGGTTCGGTACGGCGGGATCTTATGGCATTTAACGATCGGATGCTCCGCCGTCTATTGTTTATCGATGCTGCTCGCTGTGCTTCTATGGAAAGGCAGTATGATCGCGCTGTCCGTAACCGCGACAGCAGTCTTGATCTACGGAATTGTGGTCTTCTACCTTGCCGGTGTGCTCCGAAAGGTCTATCGGGCATACCCGGGATCAGAAAAGAGTCAGGAAAACGCCGGGCTTTCTTTAGACGCGACGATGATCCTCCTCACGGCCGTTTTCATGATAATTCTTGGCCTGATGCTGATTCCTGTCAGCCTGAGGTTTTTGCCATTTTCGGGAAGTGCGCAGATCGGGCTTTTGATGGTCATCTTTGCGGTGCAAATGCTTGCAGCCGGAAGTACACCGATCGGTCCTTTTCCCCGATCATGGCTGATAATTTTCTTCGGGTTCATATTTGCGGCACTCGGAATTATATCCTGTATTGTCCCTGGGATCCTGGTCTCGCCGCTCACCATTCTTGTCGGTGTGCTCAATATCCTGGGCGGCATCATTACGCTGACGAAGATCTGTCTTCCACTCCTCAAGGCGGGCAAACCTCGCCCTGTTTTACCCCCGGTACTCGCAAGGCTTTTTATAGTTCAGTTAATAATGAATATACTTGCGATCATGTTCGGGACATCGATGCTTATTCCGAATCTGGTCCATGGACTGGTTATCGGGATCATCCTTGCCGCAAACGGAGGCGCGATCCTATATCTGCTGCATATCCTCGTGCTTCTGGATAAGGCCCAAACTGTAACGAAGACATAGAGTGGCGGCATGCCGGCACTCTAATATGGATATCGCTAGTTCATTAATAACGAAGGAGACGATGAAAATGTTTCATAAACTGTTCAGTCCGGTGAGAATCGGCGGGTTGGAGATCAAGAACCGCGTGGTGATGACAGCCATGGGTGTGGGCCTCTCCGCGCCGGGGGGCGGCGTAAGTGACGACATAATCGCCTTCTACGAGGCCCGGGCCCGGGGCGGGGTCGGGCTCATCATCAGCGAGATATGCCGGGTTGTGGACGGCGCGGGGGCAGGAGAACCCTGCCAGCTTGCCGCGAGAAATATCGGCGACGTGCAGGGGTTGGGAAGGCTTATGGACACCGTGCACAAGTACGGCACCAAAATGTTTATCCAGCTGCAGCACCCCGGCCGCCAGGCCAGCGCCTTTGTCGGCGGTGAAGAGCCCGTTTCGGCCTCGGCAGTCGTTAACCCCATCACGTCAGAGGCGCCGCGGGCACTCACGATAGCTGAGATCGGGACAATACGTGAAGCCTTCGTGAGGGGGGCTCGCCTGGCGCAGATGGCGGGCGCGGACGGGATTGAACTGCACGGAGCGCACGGCTACCTGATCAACAGCTTCCTGTCCCCCTATCTCAACAGGCGCGACGACCAGTACGGCGGCAGTTTCGAGAACCGCCTGCGATTTTTACTCGAGATCCTCGCGGGCATCCGCGGGGCCTGCGGCAGGGGTTTTGCGCTCGGGGTGCGCCTCTCGGCCGAGGAGTTCCTGGGCGATAAGGGGAACGACCTTGCCGTCACGTGCCGGATCGCTGAAGAGCTGGAAAAAGCCGGCGTCGATTTTCTCGACATCAGTTGCGCTATACCCGACAGCCCTATGTTCACCGCCTGCATCGAGCCGGGCACGATGGAGCAGGGATGGAAGAAATACATGGCGGCCGAGATCAAGAAACACGTGAAGATACCGGTCATCGCCGTAGCGAACATCAAGGAGCCTGACGTCGCCGAGGCGGTCCTCACGGAGGGATGCTGCGACCTCGCGGGTGTGGCGCGCGGACATCTTGCGGACCCCGAGTGGTGCAACAAGGCGAAGGCCGGCAAGTCGGAGACCATACGAAAATGCATCGGCTGCCTCGTGTGCTTCGACGAGATCGAGCAGGTCCGGCACGTCAAGTGCTCCGTCAACCCTATCTGCGGCCGCGAACGCGAGTTCGCCCACCCCGTCCGCAACGGCGACGGGCGCACGGTGGCGGTCGTAGGCGGCGGCCCCGCGGGGATAACAGCTGCCCTGGTCCTCAAGGATCGCGGCTTTAACCCCGTGCTGTTCGACCCCTCCTTACGGCTCGGCGGCACGCTGAACGTTGCTGACAAGGGCATCGACAAGACCAAGATCACCCGGTTCGTCGATTCCCTGATCGCTGAGGCGAAAGAGAGCGGTGTCGAGGTGCGCCTCGGTGAAGAGGCGACGGTGGAAAAGGTCGAAGCCCTCTCCCCATGCGGGGTCTTCATCGCCTGCGGTGCGCAGCCGTTTATACCGCCGGTCCCCGGCATCGACGGAAAGAACGTTGTCATCGCGGAAGACGTGCTGCTCGGAAGGGCCGAAGCCAAAGGGGACTGCGCGATCATCGGGTCAGGTATGACCGGTCTCGAAACAGCGGAGGTGGTGATGCAGGCCGGGCACAAAACGGCGGTCATAGACATGCTGCCTGAGATCGGGGCGGGTGCGAACATCATCGTCATCCTCGACGTGAAGGAACGCATGGCGTCCTGCGACCCTGTTTACCTGCCGGGACACCGGCTACTCAAGGTCACCGCTCAAGGCGTGGAGCTTGAATGCATGGATACCGGCCAGCCTGTGTCCGTCGCGGCGGACACGGTCATCCTGGCCATGGGCATCCGGCCCCGAAAAGATGTCGTTGACCGCTTCAAGGCAGCCTTCCCCGATGCGCGGGCCATCGGCGACGCGGCCCGCGGCGGGAGAATCCTCGACGCGACCCAGGACGCCTACGGGCAGGCGTTCGTGTTCGAGCCGTAAGCTGCAGCCGAAAATGCCGTTAAAGCAACATCGGTATCCTATAAGGAGAGAACCAACCATGAGTGAAGTGAACGAGTACTACAAGGACATGGTCGCCGTTGTGACGGGCGGCGCCTCGGGTATCGGACTGGCACTGGCGGAAACAATGCTTTCTTACGGGGCGAAGCGGGTCATCCTCGCGGACGTTAACGACGCGAACCTGGCCCGGGAGACCGCACGGCTCAACACCACCCATCCCGGTCAGGCGCTCGGGATCCGCTGTGACGTCACGAAAGAAGAGGACGTCAAAGAGATGATCCGACAAGCGGCTGAATTCGGCGGCGGGCGCGTCGACCTGCTCATCAACAACGCGGGAGCCGGATTAAGCGGACAATTTGCCGAACAGACGAACGGAAACTGGGAGAAGGCATTCGCGCTCAACTTCTACGGGGCCTTGTACGGCATTCGCGCGGTCCTGCCGGTCATGCGGGCGCAGGGCGGCGGGCACATTGTCGACATCATTTCCGGCATCGCGTTCTTCCCCATGCCCTACCAGACGATGTACTCCGCCACCAAGGCCGCGCTGAACGGGCTAACCCTCGCCCTGCGCTACGAGCTCTGGGACGAGAACATCCGCCTGACCTCGGCCACACCGGGCACGACGGCCACGGCAATTTGGGACGGGGGTGAAGCTAAGGCCCCTCCGGGTGCGCAGTCGCCGGAGCAGTCCGCGCGCACGATCCTCGAAGGCGTGGCGAAAAACGAGCGGCTGGTCCTGGGAGACGAGGTTGACGCCTCGAGTGCCAAGTACTGCTTCAATCCCGAGGCCGCGAAACAGATCGACGATTACATGCTGGATGTGGCCCGAAAGCGCCGCAGCGGCGTATGGGCCTTATGATTGGCCTTCAACGACAAAAAGAGGAGGATATCCACCCATGAAGAATGGCAGTTATTTTATTCCGCGTGACCAGATCAAACCGTTCATGAACCCCGGTGCGATGAATAACGAAGAGGGTCTCTACATTTGCTGGGAGACCGATCCAGAATGCGCGCGGCGCGTATTGCCGCCGATGCTCGATCTCCTCGATCCCGCCCACCCCCTCGCCATGGTCTACGTCGTCAATATCCGGGAACCCACCTTCGCACCGTGGTATATGGAGGGCGGTATTGCGCTGTTCTGCCGATATGGGCAGATGGGGGGCGTCTATTTCCTGAACCTCCAGTTGAGCGGTCCGGGCGCACCTATGGGCCTTAGCAGCGGCCGTGAATTCTCCGGCCTTCCCAAGAAGATATGCGAGCGCATCGTCGTCGAGCGCAACGGCAACTGGGCGCACGCCCTTATCGAGAGCAAGGGCAGGCGGATCTTCTCCATTGAGGCCGAGATTGGTGCATACAACGACCCGGTCATGGGACATGTCTTCGCAAACGCCGTGCCGGGGCGTCAGGACAGGGGCTCATGTATGTTGTTCCAGTACGAGGCCGGCCAGGCACCCGGCGGCCATGTCGCCTTCCCCAAAATGCGGCTCGTTAACTATGACAGCGTCACCGACTACCAGTCGTGGGAGCCGGCCTTGATCACGTCCCTCGAGATGGAACCATCCCTCGACAACCCCTGGGCGGAGATCAAGGTGGTGAAACCCCTCGGCGCGGCTTACAGCGTCAATTCCAACTGGGTCGCTGGTGTCACGCCCCTTGCCGAGTACGAGGGCGACGAGGCAGACAATTTAATCTCGTACCTCTTCTCGGGCCGGTGGGACCGTTCCACCCTGACCACGAGCCATACCCAGCGATACGGACAATTTTAACCTTTAAGGAGGATGAACCATGAAAGTCGATGAAATACGCAAGGTCCTCGTTGTGGGCCTCGGTACCATGGGGCAAAAGATCGCCCTGCAATGTGCCCGCTACGGTTACGAGGTGATCGCCTATGACGCATTCCCCCAGTCACTGGATAATGCAAAAGTCAAGATCCCTGCGTTTGCCGAAGATCTGATTGCCGAACAGAGGTTGACGCGGGAGACCGCCGACGCTGCCCTCAACCGGATACGCTACACATCCCGGCCCGAAGACGGAGCTGATGCCGACCTCCTGAGCGAGTCCATTTTTGAGGACCCCGACATCAAGGCGAAGGTCTTTGCCGAGTTCAACCGGGTCTGCCATCCCAAAACGATCTTTACCACCAATACGTCCACGCTGCTGCCGTCGCTCTACGCCGAGGCCACGGGCCGGCCGGAGAGGTTCGCCGCCCTGCACTTTTACGGTGTGTTCGACCGTCGACTCATCGACGTCATGCCGCACCCCGGGACATCCCCGGAGATAGTGGAGGTCCTGGCGGCCTTCGCCAAACGGATCAAACAGGTGCCGCTGGTTTTCAAGAGAGAGTATCCCGGCTATGTGGGAAACGCCATTTTCGGCGTCATGAACGACATGGCGTTCAAGCTCGCCCTTGTGGAAAAGGTTGCCTCCATCGAAGATGTGGACCGGGCAGTCATGCTCCACCTCGGCATGCCCTGCGGGCCTTTCGGTATGGATGACATCGTGGGGCTGGATACGGTCTGGCATGTAATGCAGAGCAAGGCCAAATTAACGGGCGACACGGGTATCCAGCAATTTGCCGACGAATTCAAACGGCAGTACATCGACACGGGCCGACTGGGTGTGAAATCGGGCAGGGGCTTTTACACGTACCCCGACCCGGAGTACCTCCGTCCCGGTTTCCTGGGCGATCCCGAATAACGGGACCTTCTCTTTTGCTCAAGGGATCACAAAGAATGAGAGGATCATGATAACTACGGACGAGGATCGCAGCGGGGAGGATCACGCAATTTGAAAAAGAAAAAACGCAGGCACAATTTCCTGATCTCAACGTTCGTCTTGGCTGTTGTGGCCTTTTGCTTGTTTGTTCCTGATGTCCCTCCCGCCATTGCCCTTGAAGGGGGAGGCAGCCATTATTTCGGGGGTAGTGAGGATTTCGGTGCCGGGAGCTGGCCGGGCCACGGATTGTCTGCGAACCTGTCCATACTCAATTTCAACTTCGACCGTCTCAAGGATTCGGACGGCAAGACAATGGAGATCCCGGGCGGCGACTTCCAGGTAGACGGCGTTTCGACTTCGGTGCGCGTCATGTATACAACCAACATCAAGGTCTTCGGTACCACTCTCGGGTGGTTCGTTACGCCCGCCCTCGTGTATCAGCATGTCCTGTCAGGCGCAAGGACAAAGTCAAAAACGGAACTGGCCGACCTGAACTTCGGTGTTATCCTGAAACAGGACTTCAAGAACTTTTCCCATGTTATCGGGTTGGATATTTTCGCTCCGACAGGTTCATACAACAAGGATGACGTGAATAACATCGGGCTCAATTACTGGACGCTGGGCCCCACGTATGCCTTCACCTACGTGGGAGGCAAGGACTCGTTCCTTCCCGGTTTCGAGGTGTCCGCGCGCATGGCCTACTATTTTCACACGACGAACAACGCCACCAACTACACGTCCGGACAGGAGTTCTGGACCGATTACCTCGTGGGGAAGCGCTTCGGGGAAAGGGGCCAGTACAGGGTAGGAATCACCGGCAGTTTTATGTGGCAGACCACCGACGATTCGCAGCGGGATGCGCCGCCGGATTTTGACGGGCACAAAGGCAGGCAGATCACGGTCGGCCCCGCTTTCCAGTACAGCTTTTCCAATTGGTCGCAATTGACCCTGAAGGCAACGTGGGGTGTTTACAACGTGAACCATGGCGAAGGAAACAACGTACAGCTAAAATTCTGGTACCCGTTATACCTGTTTTAAAGTGATCGAACTGAATTCTTTGCCTGAAACCTGAAACTATCCCCGCAGGGGATCTTCACTTGATCTCTTTAAGGCGGAATATCAGGGGGCTTGCCAAAATGGTCAATACGCCGAGCAGCGTGATGCCGAGCCTGAAGCTGTAGAGGTCTCCCGATACGCCGAGCAGCCACGGCACGACCCCTCCCCCCATAAAGAAGCCGGCTGCGATGATCATTCCCGTGGCCAATCCCCGCATCTCCCTCACGAATGTCCGGGCAATGGCGACAAGGCCTATCGGGAAAAACCCCGTTACGAAAAATGCCTGAAAGAAAAGGAGCACGCCCGTATACCTGACCGGCGCAGCCCCCAGGAGCACGGTGAAAATTCCAGTGATGACCATCATGAAGAACATCATTTTCCCCAAGCTGAACCGGTCGACTATGAAACCGCACGCGACCGCCACGCCGATAGATACCAGCCTCGATATGCCCAAGATAGTGTTAGCATAGTCTATGCTCAAGCCGAGTTCCTTTGTCAGGTAGAGCGGCGTGATCGCATAGATGCCAAGATTCGCGCCGGCGCCGAATACCCACACGATTGTCATATACCAGAGGGAAGGTATTTTTATGATGTCCCTGAACACCGCCCTGCTCCGGTTTACGATCTTGACCTCAGTCGCAACGAACATAAAGACCAGCAAACATACGAAAAAGACCGCCCCGTAAACGACAAATATTCCCCTCCAGGGAAAGAACTGCAGAAGCCCCAGCGCAACGAATGGGGTTGCAAATATTGCCATCGAGGCACCGGTATCGTGAATGGATATCGCCTTGCCCCAGTTCTTCTCCGCATAATATTCCGTTATCAGCGGGATGGCGGAAGGGATATATAATCCGTGGGCAAAACCAAGCATAAATGCGAATAAATAAAGCACGTAAAAATTTTGGACCAGGGGAATGAGAAAATTGAGCACACTTAGCAGGGCAAGGCAAACAACAATCGATCTCTTATAACCTATCCCGCCCGAAAAAAGTCCCGAAAGGATAACGGAAATGCCGTACCCTGCCGACATAAAAGTGAAAATTCCGCTCGCCCTGGCGTGGTTTACCATGAATTCATCCTCCAGTATCGGAAGGATTGGCGAAAATAATACTCTAACCGAAAAGTTGATAAACCAGATAAAGAGAAGGAACAAAAGGAAAACAAATGCCCTTCCCCGGAATTCCTCAAATCGCGCCATTATTCACTCTAACCCAACACCCGGCTATCGCACCATAATTTTCCAGAAATAAAACAACTGGCCGCAAAAAAGCGTTATTCCTTCGCCTTATGCCTGAAACGTGAAAGTTGAAACAGTCTCCGGGGGCTAAGCTAGGATATCCACCAGAGCACTGTGAGAAAAGATGCAGATCTCTCAGCGAACGAAAAGCTGATATCCCCTTTTCCCGCGAGCGGACCGGCCCTGAATGCTTTATAGCGAACGTAAATGTGGTCGACCGGTTTGTTTGTCGCGTTATCAATCACCCCCGCCTGCCCGGATTTGAGAAGTTCACTGATGAGATACCTTGCATCTTCATCGAAAGGCATTTCAACGATCGAGCAGCCAAGATCATCCTTTACGTCCATCAAATTATAGAGTAGTATCTCCGCCCGGCGGCCACGAAGAATGGCCATGCGATCTTCTTCTGTTTTTGCCTCTGCCGGTTTCGCGATCTTCAAATATTCAAGTATGTCGCGGGATATGAGGACCGTCCCCTGTTCCTGCATGACAGATATGCAATTTGCGCCTGCGGGAATATTTTCGAGGGCAACCTTGAAAGAAATATCGATCGTGCTGCCAGCCTTTGGCTCATCGTGCTGAGGCGGCCGCAATAATGATTTCTGTTCCTCCCCTGCTACCAAATTATTTATCCCCAATACAATACCAACAAGAAATGTAATCATCAGGAACTTTTTCATAGGCCCGCCGTATCCTCCGCAGCTAATTCCAGGCATTCACATTGTGTATGAATGGCGACGCCATTCTTTATTTTTGCCCTCAGCCGGGCTTGATATTATTTTTCTCGATTATCCATTGCGGCAGGGGCTTCAACTGTTTCAGGGCAATATTTTCTCCGTCGCAACTCGGGCAGATCAGTATTTCCTTCTCTTCGTATACGAGGAAAGCGCGACCGCAATCCTTGCATTCGTATTCTTTACCAGGCATCCTTATCTCACCTCCCCGGCCTTGCTTCAAATACAGTATACTATTTCCGGAAGTTCTTTTCTACAAGACCTGTCCCCACCCGCTTCTCCAGTCCCGATATATCTTGGGACTTTTTTCGTATAGAAAAAGTAATACAGCAAAAAAAAAGGGGGATGGGAATGTAAAATGATCTGGCTATAAGCATCAATTTTCTCAGATTGACTTTACACATCATGATGTGTAAACTTATATACATAAGGAGGCGGGTATGGCTACCAATTTAGCGTTAGATGATAATCTCTTATCGCTCGCCCAAAAGATAGGAGGGATGAAAACAAAGAAAGATACCGTTAATGCCGCGTTGATGGAATTTATCCAGCGCCGCCGGCAAGAGGAGATCGTGAGCCTCTTTGGAACCATGGAATGGGATCGCGCATATAGCCATAAGGAACTTCGAAAGAGAAAATGAAGGTTCTGGTCGATACATCTGTGTGGTCCATGGCTTTGAGAAGAAAGAAAACAAACAAAGATGACGCATCAATTATAAAAGAACTTCAGGAACTTATCCGTGAGTTACGAGTGGTAATGATAGACCCCGTTCGCCAGGAACTTCTGTCCGGGATTACCGATACGATAAAATACGAGGAGCTGCGCGATAGGCTGAGGGCTTTTGACGATGCCGGATTGAATTCCGGAATTTATGAAATGGCAGCAGAAATCTCAAACGCATGCAGAAAGAACGGCATTCAAGGTTCACACACTGATTTCTTGATCTGCTCATTCAGCATAAATAATAAATGTCCGGTTTTTACGCTCGATAAAGATTTCAATCTCTATAAAAAATATATAAGCTTGTCATTGCATCCCGTCCGTGAAGAAT
>CAIQJW010000090.1 GCA_903872255.1 uncultured delta proteobacterium
GATTGGTATGACTGTCAGCGAGACGTAGACCCAGAATTCCTCGCCGTCAACGGTTCGGTGCTTCCATTCAAAATGATTCGAGCCCTCTTTCAAGGCGATGCCGATAACCTCCCCCGCCTTCACTGAAGACAGGCGACCGTCAGGCTGCCTGACCGGGGAGATATCGGACGGCCGGACCCCGACAATCTGGCCCTTTCCGGTACAATGCATGATCTTTAAGGCTGCTTCGTTACAGTCGACAAATGTGTCTCCATCTATCATAAGTATGGGATCAACGGACTTTTCGAAGAGGAGCCGGAATTTTTCTTCAGCGTGATATAGCGCCTTCTCCCTCTCCTTTAACTCCCGGTTCGCCTCATACAACTTGAAAGCCATCTTGATGGAGGTATTGAGGACGGTCTCGCCGGAATCCTTGACGACGTAACCGTAGGAGGTGATCTTTTCTGTCCTTTCCACTATACCGGTGTGGGTGTAGCTGGATAGGAAGAGGACGGGGATGTCCTTTTCCTTAAGGATGATCTCGGCGCATTCGGTACCGTCCATTTTGTCTTTCCCCAGGTTGATGTCCATGAGGATGAGGTCGATATCCGGGGTAGCGCGTACCTTCTCTATGGCCTTCTCGCCGGAGTGGGCGGTGATAACCTTATACCCATGCTTCTCGAGGGTCTTCTTCTGCACCATGGCGATGAGGGCCTCGTCCTCGACGAGGAGGATGGTCTTTTTGTCTGACATGAATTAGTGCCTCCGGCACCGGTTACAAACGTCTGACGACAGGGTTATATCTCAATGTTATTATCGCAGAATACCCGAAGTTGATAAAGATTATTTAATGCCGTGAAAAATGATGCTCATCTAAAGGGCGTGGCAAGAACATGTAGTACAGGAAGGAATGAGTAATTCGTCGGTTGCCGAGCACCTACCAATCCTCAGCCTCATCAGCGATACAGGAGATTGATTACCACATGAAAGCGAGAGGGACATAGGGGATGACCGTAAATAACTCAGAATAGATAGCCTCTCTCCAGAGCAATCCTCTCTCTCTGTTCGACAACTGGTTGTGATAACCTAAAACTGGTCCATCTAAAGGGTAAATGAAAAACTTGTGGGGTCAGGCCATGCAATCATACATTTCCATGTCATGTTCGGGACCAAAGGACGCCATCTAGTCGTATTCCCGCGGCAGGGCCCATTCTACGGGCATAAAATAAGCATAATTTGCCTTATCCAAAGATGTGGTGGCAGTCAATATCTTTTGATCTTTTGTTATTTAAATCTGCCTTAGCTCCAAGTATAATGTTATTATCAACATTCTGGCTGTCATAAGGTATGCGCACTCATCAAATGTCCAGAATGCTTGAGAGAAGTGTGAAGCTCTGCTGAAACAGAAGACCCTTGGTGGTACCTATCGGCGTTAGCATAGGTCCATGCAAAAAGCAGATTGAAACAAACTGACTATTAATGACGGGGTGGTTCCATGCAATTGGTCATAGGTTTTGCCATAGCGTTGCTTGCCGGAGCATGGGTATATAATGACGCTCAGAAACGGGGAAGTGCCTCCGCTCTGGGTTGGGCGATAGGGACTGTTGGACTTCTTATAGTGTTTTTGCCTCTCTGGTTGATCATCAGACCCCCACTGGTAACATCATTATGCGCCGGTTGTGAAAAGTACTACCATGGTGGCGTATCATTTTGCCCGAATTGTGGACAAAGATTGGTCCGGTTGTAACTCATGTGTTGTCTTACGTGGCGTGTCAGATCCCTACATCCTTTTTCATAAGTATGCGAATTGGTAAATAGAGATGGTCAAGATCTTCAGGGTCTGTACTGACACTATTGTTGTTTACAATTGAGATGACAGTGGATCATCCAGAAATAGGCATGCGACGTCACGACTGTCCGCCCCTATTCTTTGCCTGTCTGTCCTTGCGTTCCTTTACAAACGCCCGAAGCTCTTCTATCCCGCCCTTTCGTTTGCACCACCCACAGCCGAAGGAATTTTGGTCCGCATTGATGTAGAGCGGGTGGTTGGTCTCCAGTGCATACCACTGAAGATATCAAAAGATCCAAATGTATGACTGACCCCGCCATCGAGGAAGTCCAGTGAAATGGTCTCTGTGCTGGATAACATACCGCCGGAATAAGATTTGCCGGTATCGATGGCGACCTCAGAAGCGATCTCCCAAACAAGACCTTGGCAAACGGTCCGTATGCGGCCACCCCACGTGATGTCTTTAAGACGAATTTTACTGTTCATAAGGACCCTCCTGATCAGGTAGTCACCAGGAGATAAAAAAAACCGTCCACATTAGGGACGGTTAAATTCGGAATGATGGAGATCTTTTCGGGATCATCTCCCGCACATCGGATGGTTTGACCATCCAAGCACCGTAGTCTCCACTCGGTTGCCGAACCCTTTCGGGTTACTCCTAATGCTGGTATATTTTACTGTTGAACTGATGGGATAGTCAACCGGAATTACACCTGATATTACTACAATTGCGAGAGAGGGGACTTAAACCCCTATGGTTTTAACGATTAGTGGATTCTGCATGAGTCTGTCATATTCTTATCTTGCCTATTTCCTCATATTCCCGACTGTGCGGTTCGAGTATGAATGGCAGCAGCTTATGGCGACCCCGTCAAAGTGAACGCCCCCCAGAAGAAGGGATTGGGTTTTTGCTTCATGAGGGTGAGCTTTGCCTGCCTTAGTGCCTCTGCCTTTGTCTTCCCTTCGGAGAGGGTCGTATAGAAAGAAGTCATGAGATCAACCGTCTCTTTCGAGGTATACTACCCCATGAAATCCACGGCGGTCCTCCCTACTCAATGCCGAAGGTAATTTTGAACTCCGTGCCGTTATCACGGTTGAGTTCCACGGTTCCCCCGAACTGCTCGGCGAGTATGCTTACGAGCTGCAGCCCGAACCCGGTTGCGGTTTCGATGTCGACGGATTCGGGGATGCCAACGCCGTTGTCTTCTATGATGAGCGTTGCATGTTTATCGTGTATCGAAAACGATAACAGTATCCTTCCACTGTCTCTGCCGTAAAAGGCATGTTTCATGGCGTTCGTGAGCAGTTCGTTGATGATGATGCCAACGGGAGATAAGATTTTGGCGTCAAGGACGATGTCGTCTACACGTGTCTCTACATCCACCCTTTCCCGGTTGGGGAAATTGACCATGATCTCGCTGATCAGGGCGGTTATGTA
>CAIQJW010000091.1 GCA_903872255.1 uncultured delta proteobacterium
GTCAAAGATGCCGCAGCGATCGGAATCCCCGATGACCGCCTCGGCGAGATCGTCACGGTGGTTGTTGAGCTCAAACCGGGCGAGACCATGACTGAAGAAGAAGTGATCAAGTTTTGTGAGCCGCTGCCACGGTACAAGAGACCGAGAAAAGTTTTCTTCGGTGATGTACCCCGCAACCCGACCGGCAAGATCGAGAAGCCCAAGCTGAGAAAGCAGTTCTCAGGCACGGCAGAGGCATTCAAGGTCAAATAAGGAACGAGAATTATAGGAGGCCGGGACGCTTCGTCCCGGCCCTTCTTTTATAGGACCGTTCGGAAGAGAATCGAAAGTGTCTTCAAAAAAACATACCCTCGAAGAAACCATCGGTTACCAGTTCAAAGACCGGGAATTATACAATCAGGCAGTAACCCATAGCTCCTGCTTTAATGAAAAAAGGGACACAAAGCGTTCCGATAATGAGAAGCTCGAATTTCTGGGAGACGCCATTCTCAATACGGTTATAAGCATAATCCTGTACAAGCGCTGCCACGGCAGGGATGAGGGATTCTTAAGCAACGCCCGCTCAAGCCTCGTAAAGCGCGAAACCCTGACCGCCATTGCGAAAGATATCAGGCTCGACCAGCACATGAGCTACGGGAATGGGGACGCCACCGTACCGGAAGAGTCGAAGGTCCTGTCGAACATGATGGAGGCCTTGATCGGCGCCGTGTATCTTGACAGCGGCATCCGGAGTGCATCGAAAGTGATACGGAAATTGTTTTCCGCCTATTTCACCGAAGAAAAGCTTACCGAGAAAAACCCGAAAAACATCCTGCAGGAACTTTCCCAAAAGAAATGGGGGATGCTCCCGCGCTATAAATTCCCCCGAAAAACAAAGGGCGGTTTCGCCGTAGTGGTCTTTGTCGGAAATGAATACAAGGCGCGCGGAACCGGAAAAAGCAAAAAAGAAGCCGAACAAACCGCCGCCCGCACCCTCCTCGAACTCCTCGCCGAACTGGAAGGGGAAGAACCGACACCGCGCTGATACCGTAAATCGTAAAACGTAAAGTGAAAGAATCTCCCGATATTCGGGGCCATTTACGAACCGACAGTGATTAGTTATTCTGTGATTTTAACTATTTACGATTCACGATTTACGTCTTCTAATAAATCCTGTAACAACCGTCATCGCCAGAAATACCAGGCATATTACGATAAAATAATCCCCGTGGCGGACGTAGAAGGTTTTCGTGTTCTTCAGTGCGTACGTGCCCCGCAATACCTCCTCGGTGAATATCGGGGTCTTGCCTTCGATGCGGCCTCTCGGGTCGATTATCGCGCTTATTCCTGTATTTGCCGACCTCAGGACATACCTGTCGGTCTCGATGGCACGGAACACGTAGAAGGCGAAATGTTGGTACGGCGCGGATGTCCTGTTATACCATGCGTCATTCGTCAGGTTGACGAGGACTTCGGCGCCCTGTCGTACGGTCTCGTTCGTAATGTAGGGGAATATGCCCTCAAAACAAATGAGGACACCGATCTTCCCGACATCCGTCTGGATGGGGCTGTGCCCGTCACCGGGCTTAAAATCCGCGCCTATCGCCGTTAGCTTCGCAAGGAACGGAAAATACGAGACTATCGGCGTATACTCGCCGAACGGCACGAGGTGGACCTTGTTGTAGATCCCGCCCGTGTTGCCTTCGGGGTCTATATAATGCACAGTGTTGAGAAGGTTCCGGGTACTCAGCATCCCCACCGTGCCGTACAACAAACGGGACTTCAGCGTAACGGGGACGGCCTTCACATACCTGTAAGCGGCCGGGTCTCTTCCAAGCAGAAAAGGCATGGACGTTTCCGGCCAGATGATAATGTCAGCATTCTGTGCCAGGCCGAAGCTTAAACGGTAATACTTGTTTACGGTCATCATCTTGAAGGACTCGTCCCATTTAACGTCCTGACCGATGTTTCCCTGGACGATCGCGGCCTTGATGTTCCCCGAGTCCCTGTGCTGAAGCCTGACGAAGCCATACGCGAGCGATGAGGCAATCAGGGTGGCGATGACCACGGTAAAGATGGCAGGTATCTTCCTGCGGGTCCATGCCGAACAGATAATGCTGTTTACCGCGACGATCAGGAACGAGATAAAAAACGTCCCGGTCACGGACACGGATTGTATCAGGTGAAGGAAACCGAACTGGGAATGGCCGATATACGACCAGGGGAAACCCGTCATGACTATGCCGCGCGCATACTCCAGGATGACCCACACCGGCGCGGCCGCAAGGTATACCGGCACGGACATCCTCTTTTCGAGAAAGGCGCAGGATAATGTGAAAATTCCCGTGTAAACCGAAAGATACAGGACGAAAATAACGAGGATAAGAATACTCAGGGGAATATTTATCCCGCCATACTGGTTCATTGCCACGACGACCCAGTATATCGTTCCGAGCCAGGCAACAATGCCGGCGGCAAAGCCGCGCAGAAAAGACAGGCGAAGGTTGTCTTTGTCTATGCCGTATATCAGGGGCACAAGGGCAACGAAAGCAAGGGGGGAAAGGGATGCGGGCGGTTGAATAAGGATAAGCATGACGCCTGACAGCATGGCATACCCGTATCGCATTATGATCTTCGAAAAAACACTTTTTCCCGTTCCCGGCATGTTTAAGGAAAACCTCCGTTACAGTTTGATAATTTTCTATTTCCTGATCACAAAAGATCGGCCGTTAGCATCCGGAAATCAGAATCCTCGAGGACCAGTGCCATCAGCTTTTTTTCCCGGTAGCGCATTCTCCTCGCTTCGGGACCCCCCTTTACGTGGTCATATCCCATAATATGCACGATACCGTGGACGATAAGGTTAAAAAGCCTCTCGTAAAAGGGGATGGCGGCTTCGCGGGCCTCTTGGGCGGCGCGCTCTACCGAGATTATTATATCCCCCAGGGCTTCGCCGGGCATGCCTTCGAGATAGGAAAATGAGATCACATTAGTCGGGCGGTCTTTCCCGAAGTATTCTTTGTTGATGACAGCAATTTTCCTGTCATCGACAAAAAGAATGCTGAGGTCCCTATCCTGAAGCTTTAAAAAGGCCAGTAATTCCCCTGTTGCCCTCGCGATTCGTTTTCGATTGAGCTTCGTCAGTCTTTGCGAGTTTTTTATCAGTACCGCCATTCTGTGTCCTTTCCGGATATTCAATGCGATGGTGGAAGATCCCTATAAGAATGTTAATGAAACTCTTCTGGATGGCATGGAGGTCTTTCAGCGTCAATTCGCATTCATCGAGCTGGCCGTCCAGGAATATATTTTCAACAATGCGCTGTACATGCATCTCGATCCTTTTGGGTGTGGGATCGTCGAGCACCCGGGAAGCTGCTTCCACGGCATCAGCCAGCATGATGATCCCGGCCTCTTTCGTCTGGGGCTTCGGGCCCGGGTATCGAAAGTCCTTCTCCTCGATAACGTGCAAAGACGGGTCCTCCTGCTCCTTTGCCTTGCTGTAAAAAAAGCTCGTCAGGGATGTTCCGTGATGTTCCCTGATTATACCCGTCAATTTGCGCCCGAGCCTGTATTCTTTTGCAAGCTCGACCCCTTCTTTGGCATGCGACATGATGATAAGGGCGCTCATGCTGGGGGTGATGCCTGCGTGGGCATCATCTCCCTGAGTTCTGTTCTCGATGTAATAGCGGGGCATCTTCAATTTGCCGATATCGTGATAATACGACGCGACCCGGGTGAGCAGCGGATGTGCCCCGATAGCCTCTGCGGCCGCCTTGGACAAGTTGCCTACGACGATGCTGTGATGGTACGTCCCCGGGGCATTGAGCATCATGTCCCCAAGGAGCGGATGCTCGAGGTTGGCAAGTTCGAGCAGCTTTATATCGGTCGTATAATCGAACGCGCTCTCAATGACCGGCAGGACGCCGAGGACGACGAAACTCCCGGCAACCCCGTTGACGAGGACAAAACCGACCCTCAAGGCGACGTTTCCAGCCGACCTGCCCGTAAAAATATCGTTTGCGATCATGAAAAGGCACATAAGGAATGCGGTGTAAAGCCCGGCCTTGAGTATCGTATTGCGGTTTTCGCACTTCCCGGAAAAATATGCTCCCAGTATCGAGCCGGCGAATGTGTACAGGAAGATCCGCAGGCTGTTCTCAAAAGAGAAAGCAAGCGTCGCGGCATACACAAGGGAAAAAATAATGGCGACCTCCGAAAAGAGCACGATACGGACGACCATCGCAAAGACGAAAACAGGGATGACGTAGAAAAGGTCTTCAACGCGGTTTTGTGCGTAACTCTCAAATATCAGATAAAAGCATTTGACCAGAACCACACAAAATACGGTAAATATCGAACAGAAAAACAGGTCTCTTTTCGACAGGTAGAATTTCTTTATGTTCTTCTCTGAGTATTCATACAGGATCGCAATAAGGAGAAACAACAATATGAATACGGCCAGGAATTTCTTTACGATAAAGAAGTCGCGGCGCTCAAGGTTATTGTACACGACTATCTTCTCAAGATGGTCCGAACTGATCCGTTCGCCTTCCCGCATGATGACCTCTCCCCTTTTTACCGTGACATCCGTTCCGGGGACGGTAAAATCGATCGGGGCCCTTAAGTTCTCCCGTGCGATATCGCCGAGCTGATATTCGACTATAAAGAAAGGGTTTTTGATGCTGACGAGAAGGGCTAGCGCCACGGCAAGACCGAGAAGGATCAGGAGCTTCCCGTAGCGTATATACGAGGGAGGTTTATCCTTTCCATTCTGCATTTTTGGATTCCTCCAATTCCAGCCGCCGCGCCTCATATGCCTTGATTATCTTTTGCACCAGAGGATGGCGCACAACGTCTTTTTCGGTGAAATATACAAATTTGATGCCCTTGACATCCTTTAGAAGGGTCCTCACCTCTACGAGACCGCTCGTTTTCTTGTCCGGAAGGTCTATCTGGGTAACATCGCCTGTAATGACAGTCTTCGATGAAAATCCCAGTCTGGTGAGGAACATTTTCATCTGCTCGGAGGCAGTGTTCTGTGCTTCGTCAAGTATAATAAAGGCATCGTTGAGGGTCCTGCCGCGCATGAAAGCCAGCGGTGCTATCTCAATAATACCCCTTTCTATCAACCGGGTTGCCCTGTCCATATCGACCATATCATACAGGGCATCATACAATGGCCTCAGATAAGGGTTTACTTTTTCATACATCGTGCCGGGAAGGTAGCCCAGTTTTTCGCCTGCCTCTATTGCCGGCCTCGTCAGGATTATCCGTGAAACCTCCCGCCTGTAATATGCCGCCAGCGCCATGGCCATGGCGAGGTAGGTCTTGCCTGTTCCCGCCGAGCCGATGCCGATGACAACATCATATTTTTTCATGGCATGGACGTATTGCCGCTGGTTTGCACTCTTGGGCGTGATGATCTTCTTCGACCCGGCTATGTATATCTGGTCCTTTTCGATATCCGAACCGGCCTGATGGGCATCTACGACAAATCTCACCGCGTGGTCAATATCGGAAACATTGACCGGAAAGCCTTTTTTTACAATACCATGGAGCTCGTTAATGACCTTTCCGGTATCCTCGACATCTTTCTTGCCCCCGATAAGGGTCAGATGATTGCCCCGGATGCTCGCCTTGATATTGAAATATTTCTTGAGATATTTGATATTTTCTTCGCGCGGACCGAACAGGCTTCTCGCCACGTTTATATCATCGAAGGATAATCGCAATAATCCTTCATCAGTTTTCTCTTCCAACAATCCTCTCTTTCTCCAAGTATGCTACCCATCTAATATAGCACAAATCGTTAATTTGCAATAGAGGCTAACATTTTCGGGCGTGGTTTTGATATATAAGCGGAAATATAGTATAAATAATGCGTTATGCACAAGATATTGATCATAGACGATGAAAAAAACATACTCGACTCGCTCTCGGGGATCCTCGAGGACGAAGGGTTTGAAGTATCCAAGGCCATGGATGGCAAGCAAGGCCTTGAGGTCTTTGACAGAGAAGCTCCTCACGTCGTACTCCTCGATGTATGGATGCCCGAGATGGACGGGATCCAGGTACTCAAGGAGATAAGGGCCAGGAAGAATGACGCGCGGGTTGTCGTGATATCGGGCCACGGCACGATATCGACCGCCGTCGAGGCGGTCAAGATGGGTGCATATGATTTCCTGGAAAAGCCTCTTTCTATCGATAAGGTCCTTGAAGTGGTGTACCGCAGCATTGGTGCAGACTCGCCCCAGACGCCCGATGTAGCCGATTTCAAGTTCGAAGCATCATCGGGAGTTGAGGTCAAACAAAAGACCATCGGGAAAAGTACGGTCGTATATGGCGTCGGCCTCCATTCCGGTGTCAAGACCGGCATGATCCTCCTGCCGATGCCCGAAAATACAGGAATTATCTTTGAGACGATCCCGGATGGCGAACGCATACCGGCATATATCGACTACGTCTTTTCGGTCGGGTACGCGTCATCGCTCAAGGGAAAGAACAACATGGTCCGAACGGTGGAACATCTCCTGTCGGCCTGCCATATGTACGGGATAACCAACCTTCTCGTAAAGGTCAGCGAAGAGGTCCCCATCCTCGACGGATCTGCGATAGAGATCTGCAACAAGATCGACGAAGCGGGTATCGTCACACAGGCGTATGGCATTCAGCCGCTCGTCATAACGGAAAAAGTGGAACTGGGGAATCTCCAGAATGGGAAATATATTATCGCAGAACCATCTGATTCATTCGAGATCGAATATCACCTGGAGCAGAGAAAGCCGATCGGTACCCAGGATTATTCTTTTGTTGGCGATACCGGGGATTATGTCGCCAACATAGCCCCCGCCCGGACATTCGGTTTCCTTAAGGATTTCGAACAGCTGGCCAAGATGGGCCTCGGCACCGGCGGAAGGATAAATAATTTTATCATCATCGGCGATGACGACGTTATCAATACGAAGCTGCGTTTTGACGATGAGTTCGTGAGGCACAAGGTGCTCGACCTGATCGGAGACTTATACCTTCTGAACCGTCCCATCATCGGAAA
>CAIQJW010000092.1 GCA_903872255.1 uncultured delta proteobacterium
GAACCATCCTTTTGAATGTTTAAGCTGTGCAAAGAACCTTCACTGCGATCTGCAGTCCCTTGCATACGATCTCGGTATCCGGGAGATCAGGTTCACCGGGGAAAAGTCAGGCGGAAGAATTGACGAATCGTCGCCCTCCATACGGCGCGACCAGACTAAGTGCATCCTGTGCAGGCGCTGCGTCACGGTCTGTCAGGAAGTACAGTCTGTAACAGCCCTTTTTATGCAGGGGAGGGGGTTTGAGATGCGGGTCGAGCCTGCTTTTGACCGCGATATCAATGATGTCGCATGCACCAATTGCGGACAGTGCTCGATCGTGTGCCCCGTGGGGGCGATCACGGAAAAAGAATATATCGATGACGTGTGGGCGGCCATTCACGACCCGTCCAAATTTGTTGTGATCCAGGATGCGCCTGCGGTAAGGGCGGCCCTGGGTGAAGAATTCGGCTATCCCCCGGGTACCCTTGTTACCGGCAAAATGCTGGCCGCGGCCCGCAAGCTGGGTTTCGACCGTGTTTTCGATACGAATTTTGCGGCCGACCTGACCATTCTCGAAGAGGGAACCGAACTATTGAAGCGTGTAAAGGAGGGAGGCGTCCTCCCGATGATCACAAGCTGCAGCCCCGGTTGGATCAAGTTCATCGAACATTTCTACCCGGAACTGCTCGACCATCTTTCCACGTGCAAATCTCCCCACATGATGCTGGGCGCCCTGACAAAGACGTATTTTGCCGAAAAAGCAGGCATAGACCCGAAGAGCATGGTGGTTGTATCGGTCATGCCGTGTACGGCCAAGAAGTTCGAGTGCAACCGTCCTGAAATGTACGACAGCGGTTATAAAGATGTGGATTATGTCCTGACAACCCGGGAGCTTGCCAAGATGATCAAACAGGCAGGCATTGATTTTGAAAATCTTGCAGATGAGAATTACGATGACCCGATGGGGGAATATACCGGAGCCGCCACGATCTTCGGTGCAACAGGCGGTGTTATGGAAGCGGCATTGAGGACGGCCTATGAAGTGGCGACAGGCCGGGTACTTGAAAATGTCGAATTTACCGCGGTACGAGGCCTTGAAGGCATCAAAGAGGCGACGGTGCCTGTCGAAGGCATTGGTGATGTGAAAGTTGCCGTGTCCCACGGTCTCGGTAATGCCCGCAAACTCCTTGACAGGATAAAGAGCGGTGAGGCCAGTTACCATTTTATTGAAGTAATGGCATGCCCGGGCGGGTGCGTGGGAGGAGGCGGACAGCCTATCCCCGTTACGAACGAGATCAGGACCTTACGGGCAAAGGCCCTTTATGATGAGGACTGCAGCCTGAAACTCAGGAAGTCCCATGAAAACCCGTCTATCAAAAAGATCTATGAAGAATTTCTCGGTCAGCCGCTGGGCGAAAAATCGCACCATTTGCTGCATACCCATTATACGCCGCGAAATAAGTTTTAACCTGACTTTTAAACTCCTGCACCGCCCGGCGTGTCAGTATCGGCGGTGCAGGATGCTGTAAAGATAACCGGACCTTCCGCTGCGTAGCTTCAATTTCGTTTATTTGATCATGACAAGGAGCATTTTATAACGGGTCACGGCTTTCAAGGCATGAGGCTTATTCGCCGGCATAATGATCATTTCCCCTTCCTTTACGGTATGCGGCTTGCCGTCGACGGTTATTTTGGCCTCACCTTCCAGGAGATAGACCGCGGCATCGAACGGGGCGGTATGCTCGCTCAAGCCCTCACCTTCATCGAATGCGAAAATGGTCATGGTCCCGGACGGTTTCCGGATGATCTCCCGGCTTACAACCGAATGCTCCTGGTAGACTGCCAGGTCCTTCAAATTGAAGGACCGCGTTTCACTGCCAAGCGCGATAAAGTTTTCGCTCATATCACCCTCCTTTTTTTAATTATCTCATATAATAGAAGAATGGCATTTGTAATTGACCTAAGTCAAACCCTTAAGCTGCGTGCATGTGTTATACGAATAAATTATCCGGGGTTCAAGGTCCCGGTCAAAGGACAGGACAATGACTGACACGACACTCAACCAGACCCCGCGCGGAAGCCGGCTGCATATTGCCATCTTCGGCAGGCGCAATGCCGGAAAATCGAGCCTTATAAATGCGCTGACGAACCAGCAGATCGCGATAGTTTCCGATATACCCGGTACGACAACGGACCCCGTCTATAAATCAATGGAGATATTGCCGATAGGCCCTGTCGTCATTATCGATACCGGCGGGATAGACGATATCGGAGAACTCGGGAAGCTTCGGATCGAAAAGGCCCTGGATGTGCTGAAAAAAACGGACCTCATGCTGCTTGTCATAGATCCGGCCGAAGGTTTCGGGCAATTTGAAACTGAGATATTGGAAAAGGCGCGTGAAAGTAAAGCGGCTCCGATCATGGTGATCAACAAGACCGATCAATATCCTGAGTTTACCGTGAATTCTGATATTGTGAAGCTCGATATTCCCATCGTGAATGTCAGCGCGGTCACGCGACAGGGCATCGACGAACTGAAGATGGCGATGATAGGCCAGGCACCTAAGGATTTTATGGATGCGACTCTCCTGGGGGACCTTATCTCTGCCGGAGATATTGTCGTGCTTGTTGTCCCCATAGACACCGCGGCTCCAAAAGGCAGGATAATTCTCCCGCAGGTCCAGGCGATACGCGACATTCTGGACCACGATGCGATCGCCTGCGTGGTAAAGGAAAATAGATTAAAAGAGGCCCTTGCAAATCTCAAAGAAAAGCCCAGGCTTGTCGTAACCGATTCGCAGGCGTTTAAGAAGGTTGCGGCGGAAACACCTCAAGATGTCCTCCTGACATCTTTTTCCATATTGCTTGCCCGTCACAAAGGTGATCTTGCGACGCTGGTCGAGGGCGCTAAGGCCGTAAAACATTTGTCCCCCGGCGATAAGGTCCTTGTGTCCGAGGCGTGTACGCATCACCGCATGGAAGACGATATCGGAACCGTGAAGATACCCCGCTGGCTCAACGAGATCGTCGGCGGGCCGCTCGATTACAGCTGGGTGAGCGGCCTTGAACTGCCGAAGGATCTCTCGCAATACAAGCTGATCATACATTGCGGGGCATGCATGATAAACAGGAAGGAAATGCTTCACCGGATAATGGTGGCGCAGCGTGCCGGGATACCGATAGTGAATTACGGGGTCCTGATAGCGTATGTCGTGGGAATCCTGGACAGGACCTTAAGGCCCTTTCCCGAGGCCCGGCAGGTTCTCGATAATGGCGAAAAATAATGCTTTCAGGCATTCTTTACTTTTGATACCCCGCGCAATATACTTAAGGACGGAGGGCACCGCATATGAACAAAGACGGCGAGGCGAAGCGGGCCGATTTTATTGATGAAGATGAGATACATCAGATACTGGAAAAGGCGAGGGGTGCCTCAAGCGCCGAAGCCCTCGACATCATAGAAAAGGGACGGGAAGCAAAAGGCCTGTCCCCGTACGAGACCGCGGTGCTGCTTCATGCCGCCGAAGGCGATGCCGAGAATGCGCTGTTCAGTGCGTCCCGGGAAGTCAAGGAAAAGATATACGGAAAACGTCTCGTTCTGTTCGCCCCCCTCTATATCAGCAATCATTGCATCAATAACTGCACATATTGCGGGTACAGGCGGCATAATGAGATACCCCGGCAGCGACTCACGATGGAAGAGATAGAGCGGGAGGTCATTGCGCTCGAGGCGATGGGGCATAAGCGCATTGCCCTCGAGGTCGGCGAAGACCCGAAAAATTGCCCGATCGACTATGTCCTTGATTCGATGAAGAAGATCTATTCGGTCAAGGAATCGACAGGTGCCATCCGCCGCATTAACGTAAATGTTGCAGCAACCACCATCGAGGATTACCGCAGGCTCAAAGAAGCAGGGATAGGCACGTATATCCTTTTCCAGGAGACATATCACCGCGAGACATATAAAAAGTGCCATCCCTCGGGTCCGAAGAAGGATTATGACTGGCACGCGACGGCAATGGACCGCGCAATGCAGGGGGGCATCGACGATGTCGGGTTGGGCGTACTTTTTGGTCTGTACGATTATAAATTCGAAGTCCTGGGATTATTGCTGCATTCGCTTCACCTCGAGGAACGTTTCGGGGTTGGCTGCCATACCATATCGGTCCCGCGGATACGGCCTGCCGAAGGCATCAGTTTCGAATCCTTCCCGTATCTTGTAAGCGACCATGATTTCAAGAGAATGGTCGCAATCATCAGGCTCGCCGTCCCCTACACGGGAATGATCCTGTCAACGCGGGAACCGGCCGGGTTTCGGGATGAGGTCATCTCCGTCGGAATATCACAGATCAGTGCGGGGTCCTGCACGGGCGTCGGCGGTTATCACAAGGATATAGAGAAGCCGGAGGTTAGGGCATACGGGCAATTTCAGGTTGAGGACAACCGCAGCACCGATGAAATGCTCCTGAGTGTCTGCAAATCGGGCTATCTTCCCAGCTTTTGCACGGCTTGCTATCGCCAGGGGAGGACAGGCGACAGGTTCATGGCGCTCGCAAAGACCGGAGAGATCCAGAATATTTGCCAGCCGAACGCGATACTGACCTTCAAAGAGTTTATCCTGGACTATGCATCACCCGAAACAACGGCTGCCGGCGAAGACGTGATACGCATGCACCTTGACAAAATACCCAGCCCGAAGATGCGCGAAGAGATAGAAAAAAGGCTTGAAAGGATCGAAGCCGGGGAAAGGGACCTTTATTTTTGATTATTCGGTCAAAAATGACCTTGCCTGCATCCGGGTTTACTTATATACTTATTGAGACAGGCTGTTTTTAAACGGGAATTAAAAAATATTTAGGGGGCTTTGGGATATGAAGACTGTACGAGAAGTTCTGAAGAGCAAAAGCAAAGAGGTCTGGTCAGTAACACCTGAGAATACCGTTTTTGATGCCCTGAAACTGATGGGCGAGAAGGCGATCGGTGCTTTGATGGTCATGGACGACAAATCGAAAGTACACGGGATCATCTCGGAAAGGGACTATGCGCGAAAAGTTATCCTGAAAGGCAAAACCTCCCGCGATACAAAAGTAGCGGAGATCATGACCCCTCTCGATAAAATGTTCACGGTAAAGGCGGATGCATCCGTCGAAGACTGTA